>JAISCG010000103.1 GCA_031265715.1 Holosporaceae bacterium
AGCCTTTTTCTTGGAATTCGAAGGCTTGAAAAAAAGTGGACGACAAAAGTTCAGGATTGGGGTACAATCTACTCGCAACTGACGATCCTGTTCGCTGAAAAGCTGACCGGAAAAGCTGCTTGAGTATGGGTGTTTCGGCTCTTTACACAAAATCTTCCTCGGTCTCCCTCTAAATTATGCAGCTAGTGCGTGCTTTGAAGATCTTTTCTTCGGTTCAATCCTATCACGTTTTTGAACCCTGGCACTCGCAGCTGACAATCCTATTCGCTGAAAAGCTGCCTGAGTGAGGGCGTTTCGGTTCTTTACACAATCCCTTTTTCTGGTCTCCCGCCTAGAGCATACCGTAGGCCGAGTCGTTTTCTTTTTCATTTCCTTTCTTGTTTGTTTCTCCCTTCAATATGGCAAGGTTGTCAACCAGTGCTGTAAATTTAGACGAATCATTTTCCGATATTTTCTCGAAGTGAGGACTTTTCCATATTTCTGCCGCGGCTCTTTCGATCATTCCGGCAATCAAACTGTCGCTCGGATTTTTGTGATAGGCGATATATGAGATATTGCGTCTCCCCAATTTTTTTACAAAAGCAGAATCACCGTAACGTCCCGCGTCATTAACATGACCGATAGCAAAAAGCGGCCGGTTAAAACGAGACAAAATATCTTCATCGACAATCGGATTGCTTCTTTCGGAAAAAACGGGAGTCACTAGCATACACCCCGCAAAATATTTCGGATGCTTTGAGCATGCACGTACGGCGTGGGTTGCACTCTTCCCTTCACTTAAAATACTCACATTTCCGACTTTGGCTATTCTTTTGTCAAAACACCATTTCACAGCTTCAATTATATCTTCGGTTTCCGGGGAAATTTCCGATTCGTCTTCGCCATCGTCGCTATCCTCATTTTCAGTTCGATATGGAAAAATTATGGCCAAAACCGCGTATCCTCTGTCAAGTAAAAGCTGCACAAGGGGGAAAAATTCCCAGTTAAAACGCTCTTCGAAAAACATAATAATCAGAGGAGAGTGTACGGAGTGCTCCGCGTTTTTAAATAAATAACCTTGAATATGGGAACCGTCTCTGCTTGGTATTTTTATATAATCCGGAGAATGAAATCTCCTTTTCTCGTCAGGTGGCAAAGAATTACCAGAGCCTGCTACGCGCTTCGTTTTCATATTTCCCGTGTCGTAATAATAGTATTCATTCGGTTTCCGTGGGGCACCGACACACAAAAGCCAACCGCTTCTGTCATCCGTGGTATCCGCTATATACCAGTCGCCGGAAAATGTACGATTTAGATGATTGATATGGGAATGGAACCGGTTTTGCAGAGCAACGTTAGTTTTTCTGTCTTTGTTAACAGTTACAATTATCGGATTTCCGTCTTCGTCACAGAGTACTGCGCAATCAGAAATTCTCTTGACACCGGAAATCACCCTTTTATGTTGAGAACCGTCTTTGAAATTAACAACCGACAAAACAACGTCATCTTCCTTTTTCCCTCTGTTGTTTTCTTCCTGAAAAGACAACTTAACGTATTGATCGCCGTTTTTGCTGATGTATACCATATTTTCCGGATCTCCCTGATCTACCTGTAGACCGTCCTCGGTTCCGTCATTAACGTAAACGTCAGCACTTTCGTTCGTTACGTCTTTGTACCACAACTGCGGAATCAAACGGTTGTCAAAAATAGCAGTAAGCGGAGATTTGTCTTTTTTTATCTGCTGGGATGAACCGTTGACCACATTGATTCTAAATGTAATATAGTCCTTGTTGTTGTCGTAAAAACGAGCAATAACGGCGGATTCTCCGACGGCAATTATATCCGCAGAAACAGCGTTTTTCAGGGGAGATATATCTTTCTTTTCTTTATTAGAGCTCAAATTAACGGATTTCAGCTGTACGTGATTACTGTCGTCAACACAGGTGTAAACGATATATTTGTCTCCCACAAAACGCAGGCTTCGGATACGGACATTGTCACTGACTACACTTGAAAAACTGCCAGATTCTCTTGCCGGATCGATATGTATAGAATCCGATTCATTATTTCTCGCAACATAAGCTACCTTGCTCCCGTCAGAACTGAGACATATCGATTTAATTGCATTTTTTGGAAAAAATTTGCCTCTCGGAATTAAATGTTTTGCGACTTTTGAACTAGAATTTTTTCGGGAACCGGAGTCTTTCGAATAAAATTTGCCGGCGTCTCCATCCTCGTAACGATTATTTTTATTTCTGTGGTGATCGTCTTCATCCTTGTAACGATTATTTTTATTTCTGTGGCGATTATTTTTATTTTCGTAACGATCGTCTTCATCCTCGTAACGATCATTTTTATTTCTGTGGCGATTGCTTTTATTTCTGCGGCGGTCGAAATCGGAAAAAGATCTGTTATCGATAATCTCTTCACCCAGCCTGAGCACCTCTTTCACAATGGTACCCGTAAAATTGTTTCCCGAGCAAAAAGCCGGAGTTCCCCAGATGCATATAAAAAAAACAATGAGCAACCTCATCAATGAATCATCTCCCTATAATCTGACAATCATTGTAATATGCTTATAGTTAATTTATGGTTAATTTTTTATTTTTTTTGAATATATTTTTAAATTAGAGTTTTTGCATCTTTTCTCATTTTTTTTGGAATTCCGTCAATAGACTTCCTGCAAAACGTCATTCTTTCGATATTTTTGTTGTCAATTCGCTTCTTGAATCTTCATGTACGTTGAGTACGCTGCAGTTCTGCGAGGCGTATTTCCTAAAAAACCTTCGAAATAATTTGGTTTCGCGGGAAGTCTAATAAATTCCCAAAACAGAGCCGTTGTTGTTTTCCTGTCCCGAAGACTCTTCCATCAGCTTGGCAGTTTTGTTTTTTTCTTCGATTATTTTCGGTTCCGTGAAAAATTCGTCCTCCTCTTTGAACGCCTCCGAAATATTATCCCGGGGATCGAGGGAAGGGACTCCGCCCGTTTCCCCGTTTATCTCTCGCAATTTAATGCCTTTGGGAACTCGAAACGGCTTTGGCGTAAGATACTTTTTGGCCTCCGTCATAAAATCTATGAAAATCGGCAGCGCGGTGTTGCTTCCGTTGGCATTTTTCCCGAGTGTTTGAGAATGCTCGTCAAATCCGACAAAAATTCCGACGGCGATATCCGGCGTATATCCGACGAACCAGGTATCCCGACTTTCGTTGCTGGTTCCGGTTTTTCCGGCTATCGGGAAATTCAGGAAATTTGCGGAAGCTCCGGATCCTCTTCGCATGACGCCCTCCAGCAATGACGTCAACTGGTACACGCTCTGCTCGCTCAATATCTGCGCGCGAACATCGTTTAATTTCGGAAGCATTTTTCCGCCGCCGTAGCCGACAATCGTGCGATCATCCATTTTATAAACGATCCGGCCGTGTTTGTCCTGGATGTATTCCACCATTGTCGGGGCGATTCTTTTTCCTCCGTTCGCAAACATGGCGTAGGCTGCGGTCAACTTCAGCAAAGTGGTCTCGCCGGCTCCGAGAGCGTAGGAAAGCATCTCCGGCATAAAATCGAAAACGCCGAATTTCTCTGAAATACGCGCTATTTTGTCGATTCCGACTTCCTGCGCGATTCGTATCGTGGCGGTGTTCACGGATCTTTCGATGGCTCTCCGCAGAGTAATTTTATCTATGACCGCACCGTGGTAATTTTTCGGCTTCCACACCCCAAGATCACCGCCGAGATCCACCTCCAGAGGACTCGCGTCAATGACCGAGTTCGGCGCGAATCCGTGTTCAAGCCCGGCAAGATACACGAACGGTTTGAACGCGGATCCGGTTTGTCGCTTGGCCTGGGTCGCGCGGTTGAATTCGCTGCCGGAAAAAGAGTA
>JAISCG010000139.1 GCA_031265715.1 Holosporaceae bacterium
TGGCGGAGGAAGAGGGATTCGAACCCTCGATACGGCTTTTCAACCGTATGGCGGTTTAGCAAACCACTGCCTTCAGCCACTCGGCCATCCCTCCGGCAGGCTACAGAAAACCACTATAACCCTTCATTGTCAAGCTGTTTCTGCAGTGCTTTTTTTAATTTTGCTGCTTTTCGTTCTTTTCGCCTCTTAATACGCGCCTCCATCAAAGACATAGAACCGTATTTCGGTCTGTCCGCAGACCTCTGATTTTCCGTTTCCGGTTGCTGCGCCTGCTGAGGTTTCGTTACTTCAGGCTCCAGGCCGACCTCTCGCCTGACAATAAGATTTATGATTAACTCCTTGAGTTTATTCAGCATATTTGTTTTTTCTTTATCTTTCGGTTTTTCCGCTTCTTCTTCGGTATTTTCTTTTTTCCGAATAATTTCCGCGACGACGGGAACTTTTTCCGGCGGTTTTTTCTTTTTTACCTCGGGCAAAGGCTTTTCAACGGAAATTCCTTTTTCGGGAAGACGAGTCCTTTGAATACTCTCAATAAGCTTGATTTTCGATATCCGGGGCATCAGCGACTTCGCTATACTGAAAATCACCGCCGACAATTTTGAATTTTTCAGAAGAGGATATTTATCTTTTTTTACCTCGAATACAAGCATCAATATATGCAGGCATATCAGAATTCCGGCACTTTTAAAAAGTCCGAACAAAACCCCGACCGCACGATCAATTCCCGACAGCACTCCTTTTTTCACCTTTTGCGATATCACACTGACAACCAGCAATAAAACCACCAGTATAGTCAGGTAGGCGATGCTGACGGCGGCGACGCGGGCAAGCGTCAGGTTGGGGATATTCCGACTTATGGCGGGAATCAGGTAGGGAGCCACTAAAATTGCGATAAAACCGCTTCCGTACCAGGCGCATGTACTCAGAAAATTATTGGTGAAACCGCGAACAAATCCCGAAGCCGCAACAAAAAACATGAGAGCGATGTATATGTAATCCAAAGAATTGAAAAACTCTCCGTTTGTCATCTGCCGGCCATTCCGAATAATTCAATAATTTTCATTATGTTTTCGACGGATTCTACCACTGCTTCCGTCGCATAGTTTTTGGCGCCGATATTGGAGGTCGGGATAATAATTTTTTTAAATCCGAGTTTTTCCGCTTCCTTTATACGCTCGGAGCATCTTGATACGGATCTCACCTCACCGGTCAACCCGATTTCTCCGAAAACGCACGTTTCGTTCCAAACGGCTGTTTCGCTCCGCGCCGACAGCAAACTTACGGCCACGGCCAGATCGCAGGCAGGCTCCGATATTTTCAGCCCCCCGGCTATATTGAGATACACGTCCCGATCGGAAAACGATATTTTGCATTTTGATTCCATAACGGCCAAAATCGTGAATAATCTGTTTATGTCCCAGCCGACGACGGTTCGACGCGGCGCCGCAAAGTAACTTTTGGAAACAAGCGCCTGCACTTCGACCAAAATCGGCCGCGTTCCCTCTATCCCGGAAAAAACGACCGATCCGGGAACGCTTTCGCTTCTCTGGGTTAAAAATAAAACCGAAGGATCTGGCACTCCGACCAATCCTTTTTGTTGCATTTCAAAAATTCCGAGTTCGTCGCAGGGACCGTAGCGATTTTTTACGGATCTCAGAATGCGGTAGGAATTTCCGCGTTCTCCTTCAAAATACAATACCGTATCCACCATGTGTTCCAGTATTTTCGGACCGGCAATCATTCCGTCCTTGGTTACGTGTCCGATGAGGAACACGGCGGTGCCTGTTGTTTTCGCAAAATTTATCAGCTTGTAGGCACACGCCCGCACCTGGGAAACCGTTCCCGGAATGGAATCCGCCGAAGAAGTGTGAAGAGTTTGGATGGAATCCACAATGAGAAAATCAACTCCGTCTTTCAGCGAATTTAAAATGATATCAACATCTGTTTCGCAGGCCAATTTTACATCGGAATCGTCGGCTCTCAACCTGGCGGCGCGCATGCATATCTGCTCCGCCGACTCTTCTCCGGAAATATATACGCATTTGTGATCCTGGGATAATGCCGCCGATATTTGCAGCAGCAGCGTAGATTTTCCGATTCCGGGATCTCCGCCGATGAGAACAACCGATCCGGGAACGATTCCCCCGCCCAGCACGCGATCAAATTCACTTATATCGCTGAGTTTTCGATCCAATTTTTCCTGGGAAACAGCAAGAGTTTGAAAATTTAAATGAGAACCGAGAGTTCTCGTTTTTTCGTCAACAGAAATATTTTCGACAATAGAATTCCACCGTCCGCAATCTTCACACTTTCCCAACCATTTCGGATATCTCGCACCGCACTCGTTGCAGTAAAATTTATTTTCAATTTTAGCCATCATCAGCCCCGATAAGCTGACGGATTATAGCGTATATCTTTACTCTTTAGTAGCCATTACCGCTTCATTATTTAATAAAGAGACCGTTATGCTTAATTGATTCTTGTCATCAATCCTCGAATATTCTACCACCTCGGCCAATTGTTTTACTATAAAAATGCCCAAACCGCCGATTTCTCTTTCTTCTATTGAAGAATCGACGTCAGGATCCTCATTGCGAAGCGGATCAAAAGGAATTCCGTTGTCAATCAATTTAATGGCAATACGGTCGCCGTCCTTGTTTATGTCCAGGGTAAAATCGTACTCGCTTCCTTCGGGATAGGCATAGCTTATAACGTTTGTGGCGACTTCGTCTAAAATCAAAATAATATCATGATATTTTTCCTCGGAAATTTCATTGGCAGAACAGAACTCACTGATCTGATCGCACATTCTGCTTATTTCTTCTATGTTATTTTTAATCTTAATTAACATGATGGCGTAATCCTCAATCTATATTTTAAGAACAATGTTGTAATATCGTCCGACTGCGGAGCTTCTTTCGTAAAGCCTCGAATGGACGCCAACACCTCCCGGGTAAGCAAATTAGGAGACAGCTTCAAATTTTTCCGCAAGACCTCGGAAAAACGATCATATCCGTACTCTTCCCCTTCCTTATCTGAGGCTTCCGGTACGCCGTCAGTATACATCAAAATCATTTCCCCCGGAGAAAAAACATGGGTATTGTTAATAAACTCAACTTCCTCCCATATGCC
>JAISCG010000110.1 GCA_031265715.1 Holosporaceae bacterium
AGGCCAATAATATAACGTCTCCGGCGAAAAGAACATGACTTTCGACAAAAAACTTATTATCGTCGTACAAATCAACCCTCAGTTTACCTTTTTTGATAACCAGAACTTCCTTCGTGTAGAATATATTTCTCAAAGTGATATTGTGAGTGTGCGCTTTTATTTTTTTTCCCGCGGGATGTTTCATGTAGGCCAGTTGCTGCGAAAAATCATTCGGAGTAAAAAATTCAACTCCGTCTTTTGAATAATCCGCTTTGATTATCAGAGCCAATATCTTGTTGTTATATGTTATCTCTTTGATCATCGGCTGAATTTTTCTCCCAAAAAACAACAAACTTTTTTTTATATCAATTCAATCTTTTAAATCCGCTGTGGCAAATATTTCCGTTTATAAAACTCATCATTTCGGAACCGGACATGGAACACATTTTTGAAAAAGTTTCGTCAACGGCGTCGGCATAACCTTGAATATGATTATCTTTATGTGCGTAGGAAGCATAGTACAACGTGGAAGCTAAAAATCCGTGCGACAACATGAACTTAGTAAATACCGTTTTATACAGCAGCGGATTATCTGCGAGAAATTGAAAATGCCCCAGCGGATAAATACCTTCCACCGCTATTTGTATACCGTATTTGTCGGCTTTCTCTTTCCACAAATCTTGAACAGCCTTTCCCGCTTTTACTAAATGCGCCGGAACGTCGAGGGCTTTCATTTTTTCTATGGTCGCCAGAGCTGCCGTCGGTCCTATTCTTTCCGTCCAATATGTACTTGAAATAAAAGAATCCTGCGCAGCCTGCATGACTTTTCTTTTTCCCACAACCGCTGCCATCGGATATCCGTTGGACATAGCTTTGGCGAACACGGCAATATCCGGCTCTATGTTGTAAATCAGATGAGCTCCGCCAACGTTTAATCTGAAACCGGAGGTTACTTCATCAACAATAAATACCGCACTTTTTTCCGCGGTGAATTTTCTGATCGCATCAATAAAATCTTTGTTCGGAGGAGAATTACGAACCGTTTCCAAAACGACCGCTGCAACGTCATCTTCGTATTTTTTACTCAGCTCCAAAAATTCTTCCACATTATTGTAATTAAACGGAACGGATGTTCCGAGCAGTTGCCTCGGGATTCCGCTCGGTTTTAAACCCGGCAGCAAATGGCCGTCCAGTGATTTATCGGAGGCTAAATTTGAGCTGATATACCAATCATGCCATCCGTGATATCCGCAAAACAACACTTTATCTTTACCGGAAAACGCCCGCGCTATTCTCACCGCAACGCTGAGCGCCTCACCGCCGCAACGTGTAAATCTGACCATTTCGGACCAGGGATGGAGATCCGTGAGTAATCTCGCAAGCTCCACCTCTTCACAGCAATTTAAAGAAGACATGGAACCACGGTCAACAGCTTTCTTTACCACAGCATTAACGTCGTCATCCGCAAAACCCAGCGCGCACGTCCCTATTCCCGCAGATATCATATCTGTGTATTTTCGTCCTTCTAAATCAAATACTTCACATCCTTTTGCCTCCGTGTAATAGTTTACCCACTCGTTCGGTAAAAACATCTCCGGACGCTTGGAAAGCAACTGAGTACCGCCGGGAATCAGTTTTTTAGCTTCGCTGTACAGATCTTGATTCTTTGTCATGGAAATAATCCTTTTTTAGTATGGAATATCGATAATTATCACTGTATTTTCCGTCAAAATACACACCTTCTCTCACTTTACCTTCAAAAACAAATCCTGTCTTAATAAATAAATTTTGCATTCTGCCGTTAGATTCGTCTGTTCCGCCATAGCATCTGTTCAAAAGAAGATTTTCAAAAGCGTATTTTAATATAACAAGTACGGCTTTTTCTCCTATTTTATTTCCCCAATAGCTTCTGTCTCCTATCATAAGGCCGATTTCTGCACTTTTATTGCTTTGATTAATACTGTCTAACTTTATTGTTCCGATAAAAACATCGTCTCTGTTAAAGTTAATAAAAAAACCTTGGCAGTTTTCGGAAGTAAATCTTTTAAATGAATCATCAACAAAACTCATGGTCTTATTTTCGACGGCAAGATCTTCGGACATTATGGGAGCAACAACCGACGGATCATTCAACCATTTCAGATAGGTATTTTTCAAATCAATGTTTTCAACAAGCTCCGAATAGCTGACCAATGTTACATCTTTCGTAAAATCATCGTACCCGCGCAGTATCATCTGTTAAATCCGCCGTCGGAATTTTCGATTTCACCCAATATCTTCAAAACACCGATATCTTTTTCGATGGTATTCGGATACAACGACCGATCATTTATGCCGTCAAAAAATGCCCTAATTTCATCAACATACATGCGTTCACCTATGTTTTCGTTATACCCCTTGGCGCTCACGGACATCGGCTGTTTAAAAAATATCCGGCGACCCGATTCGGCTTCGTAAAGTTCAATTTCTCTGTTGTCCCATCTCCATTGAATCTGCGCTTTTTCAAGATTGATAATGAGATTTCTCACCGCATATCTCGCCGCAACATCCACCACCATGGAACCGACCATATCTTTGTAATCGAGCGTGAAAGCGTAGGTATCTTCTATCTCGCATCCCAATTCAATCGTTTTCCTGAAGTAACCTTTTGTTTCTCTCGGAAAACCGAAGAAAGAGGTTATCCACGTCAACTCAAAGGGAACAATTTCCCTCGCTCCGCCGGTAATTCTATTGCCAACGTAGTAATCTTTAACGTCTTCCCAGGGATGCCAATCCGGAAGATATTGGCCGCTGTGATAGGAAAAATTACAAACCCTGCCGTATTTTTTGCTGTTTATAATATCAAAAATATCTTTGACGGCATGGTGATACATCATTGTGCAGGACGGAGCGATAAATACATCCCGATCTTTGTTATAATCCCGAATTTTCAAAACGTCTTCCAAAACGACGCTTGCTTCTATAAAAACCGGCTTACCGTGGTCTATCGCTATTTTTGCTCCGATGCTGTGTTTGTCCGGGGGCAGCGAAACAATAACTGCTTTCACTTCTGAAAAATTCACATCATCAATATTTTTGAAAACGGAAATTCCGTACTTTTCGGAGGCTTCAATCCTTCTGTCTTCCCGCAAATCAAATCCGCCAATATTTCCTTTCTCTATTCCCAAAGATAAAAGACATCTTACCCTTCTTTTCCCCATGGATCCCAAACCTGTTACAAGATATTTATTCACCATATTTCCTCCTGCTTTTCCCTGAAAATCGCCTCGATACATATAAAATCCCAGATATCGTCAACTTCGTAATTCTGCCATCGTTCTATTATATACGGCGTCATATTGGAAGTATAAATTTTGTTCGTCAACCTGAATGATTCGATTTTAATCATGTAAATCACCCCGTAGGGAAAATATGCGGTATCAAGATCCTGCCGCCTGGCGACAGCTCCGGTATTTTGAAAATACGACTCTATTTTCCCGTTTCGCAGTTTTTTTACTATCGACGGATGCTCCATATGAACTTCCCCGAGACTCAGCACTCCGTCCGTATCCGGATTTTCTATAGCTGCTTCTACTGCCGATTTTATATCATTTTTTTTTCTGAGCGGAGACGTCGGTTCCAGTAACACCATATAATCAAAAAATTCTCCCCTCGCTTCCAGTTCATCCAAAACATGTGCCACGACGTCGACAGAGGAGGAATTGTCCGCAGCCAATTTTTTCGGTCTTAAAAACGGAACTTCTATCCCGAAATCCGAAGAAACCTTTGCTATTTCCTCCGAATCCGTCGAAACAAAAATTTTATCAATATATTGACAATTTTTGGCCTGATCGATGGTTCGAGCGACTAAAGGCTTCCCGCATAAATCTCTGATATTTTTTCCGGGCAATCCCTTGGATCCTCCGCGAGCAGGAATAATCGCAAGAATCTTCTTATTGTTGTACAATCACGTCTCCTTCTTAAAATCTCACGTACCTAACGTCTTCTCTGGCTTTATTATAGTTTTGAGCGCTTCCTATATCCAGCCAATATCCCATTATCGGGAAATATCCCACATGTTTATTTTTTTCCAACATAGATTTTATAAAATCCGTAACATCGAAAAATTCATTATTCGGAATAAGATCGATATACTTTGCGTTAATCAAATAAATGCCCGCACTCGAGTGATACGCATAGGTCGGTTTTTCAACAAACGATTCCACCCTGTGATTATTGACCTCCAAAACCGCATAGGGAATATCTGTTTTGGTGTTAAACGTTGCAATGAGCATGTCCGCTTCGACTTTTTTATAATAACCGTAAAAATCATCAAAATTAATATTCGTGAGAATGTCCGCATTCATTACCAGAATGTCTCCGTGGGCGAAATCCTTCACTAATTTTACGGAGCCGACAGTTCCCAGCGGCTTGTCCTCTTCGATATATCGAATATTCACATGCGGGTAACGGTTATCCAAATATTCTCTAATGCATTCTTTCATATGATTTACGGAAATATAGAAATTTTTCACTCCGTATTTCATAAGTCTGTCTATATTGTGCGCGATCATCGGCTTTCCGTTCAAATCAAGCATCGGCTTGGGAACGTTATCTGTGTAAGGCTTGAGACGAATTCCTTTTCCCCCGGCCATAATTACGACGTCCAAAGGTAAAATCGCCCTTATATTTTTCAAATTTATAAAATTGATAACTTTCATATCTTCGGATACCAAAGGAACCAACTTTATATCGGAGGATTTAAATTTTTTCACCTGATCATAGTCGTCAATATTCGAAAGATAGTGAAAATCTCTGCACATTACTCCCGACACGTTATCGTTCACCGAAGCCCCGCCTATCAGAGCCCGCCTGATATCTCCGTCCGTCAGCGAACCGATCACTCTGCAATCGTCGTCAATCACAAAAACGGTAAAAACTCCGTCGTCAACACAACCGTCTATTTTGCGAAGAGCATCGATTATGGTCGAATTTTTGTCGAGGGTATATTTCTGTAATTCCTTATTCATTTTATCTCTAAATTATAAAACTTCTTTTTCAGCAACTTCTTCGCATCAACTATTTTTAACACATTTATAATCCTGTCGGAGGTATTATTTTGACTGTAAACATTCACAACATTTTTTAACATTTCCCGAAATTCCGGAGAGTACATTTTTTTCACGGCCTCCAAAATATCTTTTTTACGGCACTCGCAGTCCGTTACGGATTCTGCACGCACCCTCCCCCTTTGTCTGTCCCCGATATTGATCGTTCCGATTTTAAAACTCGGCGCTTCTATGATTCCGCTCGATGAGTTGCCCGCAACTGCGTCAACAAATTGCAGAGCAGAAAGATATGACAGCATTCCCATGGACGTAAATGCGACTGCGTTACCATGACTCAACACATAGTCGTCAATTAATCTGAATATTTCGTCGTTGCCCTCGTCCGAATTCGGTTTTGTAAAAATAATTTTTGTATCTTCCAATTCGGAAAGAGCCGAAAGCAACTCCCGAGTCTGCCGGAAAGCTGTGTCGTCTTCCAAAGTTACCGGATGAAATGTCACCAGTAAATTCTTTCTACCGAATTCAAATTTCAGTCGCTCCTCCAATTCTTTTTTGGAAAGCAGCCGAACTTTTTCTATATTCTCCACATTCAGAGAACCGACATTAAAAACGCGATCCGGATTTTCCCCAAGCTGAATAACTCTGTTTCGATATTCTTCACAGGAAACAAAATGCAGATGACTCATTTTTGTAACGGAATGCCGAACGGCTTCATCTATGGCTCCCTCCGTGGATTCTCCTCCGCATATGTGCGCTATTGGAAGATTGTTCAGTATGGCCGCAACGGCCACGGCCATTATTTCGTATCTGTCACCGAGAATCAGAAGAACATCCGGTTTCAATTCGCAAAAAGCGTCGTAAAATTTCTCGGCGGCAACCGACATCGCTCGGACCGGTTTTTGTTCGATTTCTATGTCGATTTTTTTTGTAATCGGAGATGTAATTTCGCTGCAGGTATATCCGAATTTTTTCGACAAATGCGTGCCGGTTACTATCAACTGCAATTCGAGCTCCGAATCGAGACTGATTTTATTAATCAAATTCGACATAATTCCGTATTCGGCTCTTGATGATGTAACAACGCAGATTTTTTTCATATCAGCTCGTCTTCGGAATAGTCTCTCTGCGCAATCGTCCCCATAATCTCATCCCACTTCATCGGAGAAATTCCGGTGCCGGGACGTTTGGTCGCTAAATTTTCGGCGGAAAATATTTCCCCTTTTTTTATATCGCGTTTCGCCACCACGGATTTACGCACAATCGGAATATTTTTAATTTCACTTTCGGTGGGAATTTTTCTTCCGTCTCCCAACGCTTTTTCGATATTTCTGATTGCGGAAACCATTTGTTTCAGTTCATGCGGTTCAAGACTTGCCCTGTGATCCGGTCCGTCCGCATTTTTATCGAGGGTAAAATGTTTTTCGATCACGGTCGCACCCAGAGCAACCGCAGCAATGGCGACCTCGATTCCTTCCGTGTGATCCGAGTATCCGACCTCAAAACCGAATTTGTTTTTCAATGTTTGAATTGCTCTGAGATTCACCTCACTGAAAGGACACGGGTACTCCGTGGTGCAGTGCAAAAGACGAATTTCCCGGGAATCGACGAGCACTTTTACCGCCGCTTCGATTTCTTCAAGCGTCGCCATTCCGACGGATAAAATCACTTTTTTCCTAAACGAAGCTATCTTTCTAAGCAGCGGAAGATTTACGATTTCTCCGGATGGAATTTTAAAATATTCAACATCCAAAGATGCCAAAAAATCCGCGCTTTCGACGTCAAACGGAGAGGACAAAAACATTACTCCGCAATCTTCGCAATACTTTTTCATTTTTGCGAAATCATCGAACGACAACTCCAATTTTTTTATCATCTGAAGTTGGTTTTCCTCCGCCCCGGTACGCTTTTTTTGATACTCGGCTTTTTCGGCGAATCTGCTGACGACATTTTCTGCTTTAAATGTTTGAAATTTTACCGCGTCGCATCCCGCTTCCATCGCTTTGTCGATCAAATTTTCGGCTGACTCGACGGAACCGTTATGATTAACGCCGGCTTCGGCAATTATAAAAACTTTATCCATGGTTATTCCTAAAAAAATCGATATCCCATTTCGCCATCGGAATATTCGAATTTTCTATAAATCTCCTGGTTTCCATCAATCCGTCTCCCATAAAATTAAACAAATCCGCAGTTGCCGCAGCTTCGATATTGCACTCGTTGTAAACCTTCACGAAATGATCATATCTTCCCCCTCCTCCGTATGCAATAATCGGCAATTTCGTGATAAGAGAAATCTTTTTCAACGTTTCCAGATCGAATCCTTCCCCTGTTCCGTCATTGTCCATGGAAGTGAGATAAATCTCTCCGCATCCGAGTGCTTCCACGTATTTTACGGCTTCGAAAAGATCTGTATTATCCGACTTCTTGCTTCCGTTATTGATATAAACCGAGCTGTCACACTGTTTGTAATCTATGGAAGCCACTATGCATTGACTTCCGTATGTATCAACCAAACGACTTACCAAATTCGGCATTTCAAAAAGAGCAGTATTCAAAACCAGCTTATCGGCGCCCGAAAGAATTATATTTGCAGCATCCTCCAACGACAGAATTCCGCCTCCCGCAGCAATGGGCATAAAATATTTACCTGCTATTTTTCGAAGTTCTTTACAAAAAAGAGCCGTATTTTTTTCCTGTCTGCCGACATTCAATATAATCAGTTCATCTATGGAGTGGCCTATCGAATCGTAATCGAAATTATTCATCAGCCAATCTAAATCTCCAACCTTCTGCAGCGAAAAATTCCTACTCAGCATATAATTGCCCGAATCGTACAGAAGAGAAAAAATAAGTCTTTTTTTTAACATTCGCTTTTCAAAGTTTGGAAAAATTGGATAACATTTTGAGACCGTTACTCTGACTTTTTTCCGGATGGAATTGTACGCCGAATATATTGTCTCGTTCCACCGCTGCCGCAAAAAGTTCTCCGTATTCGCATGTGGCGTGAATAAACGGACATTCCGAGTTGCCCAGACGGTAACTATGCACAAAATAAAAATCCGATTCCGTTTCTAATCCTTTAAATAACAAAGAATCTTTATTTAAGATTTTTACGGAATTAAAACCGACATGAGGCATTCTTAAATTTATTTGCTCCGAAAATTTTGAAATATTACCTTCAATGAACCCGAATCCTTTTGTATTTCCGCCCTCCTCCCCGAGTTGCGTAAATAATTGCATCCCCAAACATATTCCGAGTATCTGAATTTTTTTCACCAAAACAGCTTCACAAATTGCATCGTACAAGTTCATTCGACGCATATTATCCATGGCTTGACGAAACGATCCCACTCCCGGAATGATTATTTTCGAAGAACGCAATATTTTATCCGGAACCGAACTTATCTCGCAGGTTACTCCCAAATAATTCAGCGCATTTACCACCGATCCGGAATTACCCATATTATAGTTCACAATTGTAACAGACATATGATTATTCTATTTCAAACTTCTTATTCCATCGTCCTTCATGTTTTACAAGAATATCTTTATTGACCCATTTATCAAGAACGGCGTCGAACTCTTCCGCGGACATTTGAAAATATTCCAAATAATCCTTGATGTAAGGCTCCGGATATTCGCCGTCGTATGCCTTTATAAGATTTATTCCCTGCTTTCTGGTAATAGCTCCCCTTCTGATATCTATGCAAACATCCTGGGTACAACGACCGAATCCGAATTTCAAAAACATGAGATATGTGTGCAAATCGTAAAGTTTTGTATCTGTCTGTGCAAAATTATTGTAGGTTCCTATCGAACGCACGGGACTCTCTGCCAATCCCATATGTTCTTTGGAAGTTAAATAATTCCTGTACGGATTCCAATCTTCAAAATATGACCAATGCATGACACTTAACCCGAGTTCGGATATTTCTTCTTTTGTCGGATACTGCCACCAATACATTTCCCTTTCATCTATACCCAGAGATTTCGCGATTTCCACAGGATCATGTCCGCTCAGATACAATCCTATGCTTTCATTTACATCATAGGTTATTTTGTTCTCCAGTTTTCTGCTTCCTCCGTATTCTGTCTCCCCTTCTTCCCCGAACATCACCATCGGAATTTTAAACAAAACAGCGACGCGAAATATTGCGGTCTGAACGGAAGCAGTCCACGCCCAGAGAGGCATTCCTCTTTCTATAAGCATCTTTTTGGCCATTCGTCTGCCCGCTTCAAAATTCGGAGTAATCCTGATGTGATCACCTCCTCTTTTGATAGACTCTTCCAAATTTTTCAAGCCGATTTCATGGGGTAACGGAGGTTGCAACGTTACCATAAGAAAATTCAAACCTTTTTTTTTCAACATATAAGCCACGTAGGAAGAATCTTTTCCTCCGCTGACAGGACACACTATATCAAACCCTTTACTTTTTCCCGTTTTTTCTATCAGCAGTTCAAGTTCTTCATTCCTCTTCGCCCAATCAACAAGATTATTCTTTTTTGCCTTCGCCCATCGGCAGGCATTACATACTCCGTCTTCATCAAATTCTATTCTTGGCCTGGTAGATATCATCAAACATTCTTTACAAAAACGCACTTCTGTCATAATTAATCCTTTTTATTTTCTGTATATCTTACTTTTTAGAAGCAATCCACTTTCATTTGACAATCTCACCGGATTTTATAAACGACGCCTTTCCGACATCGGCATTGTTAACGACGACGGCGCCGCTTCCGATAAAACTCCCCTCCCCTATTTTCGCTGCTCCGTTTATCGTTGCGGAGGTCGAAACATGGCAATGATCGGCGACAACCGCATCGTGTTCTATTAACGCCTTTGAATTAATTATGCAATTCCTGCCGATTTTTGCACCGGCATTTACCAATGCATGATGAAATATTACCGTGCCTTCTCCGATGTCTGCATATTTGGAAACGTAGGCTGACGGAGATACCGCCGAAGCTATTTTAGCTCCCGAATCTTTCAAAAATGCGAATAATCTTTTTCTCGGTTCAACGGTCCTGATCTGCCCCAGGGCAACGATAAAACACGCGCCCTTTCGAACGAATCCTTCAATGAGACTGTCATTGCCCGCAACGTCATATCCCGACACCGACGTTCCGCACGGCAATCCGTTGTCCAATATCCCTATTATCCTGAATTTACCCTCACATTCAATGACGTCTATGCAGCTGCGACAATGCCCTCCTCCGCCTATGAGTACCAAATCTTTCATGAAATAACATTCATCCCCGGGAATTTTCCGTACATCCCCCTACCCTTCTTTTCCCTCTTTATTTTGCTGAGAAAATACAAATTTGCCGATAAGCGATTCGATATTCACCGGACCGCTTGTGTTCTCGATTTCATCTCCCTCTCTGAGAAATTCGTCCTCTCCTCCCGGAACCAGCGCCAGGTGTTTTCCGCCAAACAATCCGTCACTTGAAACGGCAGCGGAACTGTCTGTCGGAAGTTTCAAATCGTGGGGAACGCAAAATTTCACAACGGCAAGAAACGATTGCGGGTCAACTTTCATATCAACAATTTTTCCGATTTTAATTCCGCTGACTCTCACATCGCTGCCCTCCGACAATCCGTCCGCTCTGTCGAATTTCGCCGTGAGAATGTATCCGTCGTTGCTGCCGTAGCCGGATTTTGCGTACACGTAATAAAAAAAGAACGTTGCGACGGCCAGAACAAAAATCCCGACTGTCATTTCGAATGTGCGACCTTTTTCCATCTTGACCTCCTACAAATACTGTCCGCCGTTTATGCTTAAAACCGTCCCCGTTATAAAAGAAGATTTTTCGTCTGCCAAAAATAACACGGCGTCTGCTATCTCCTCAACCTGCCCGAATCTCCCGACCGGTATTCCTTTGAGAATATTTTCTCTCACATCTTCCCGAATCGCATCCGTCATGTCCGTTGACACGTATCCGGGAGCGATCGCATTTACCGTAATTCCCTTGGATGCGGATTCCAATGCAAGAGCCTTCGTAAATCCGATAATTCCGGCCTTGGCCGCGGAATAATTCGATTGTCCGAGCTGGCCTTTTAATCCGTTTACCGAGCTGATATTCACTATTCTTCCGAAATTTTTCTCTCTCATGCTCAAAATAACCGATCGACACATATTAAATACGGAATTCAGATTTGTCTCGATTACCTTGGTCCAATTTTCCCGACTCATTTTATGAAGCATGCAATCTCTCGTGACTCCGGCATTATTGACGAGCACGTCGATGGGGCCGCCCAGCGCTTCGCAAACCCTCGCCACGCCCTTTTCGCAGGATTCATAGTCGGAGACGTCCCAGGAAAAAACCCGAATACCGGTTTCATTTTGAAATTTTTCCGCGTTGGCGTCTCCGCTTCGGTAATTCGCCGCCACCGAATATCCCGCCCTGCTCAATGCCTTGGAGATTCCCGCACCGATCCCCCTGGTTCCGCCGGTAACAAGAGCCGTTCTTTTCATTACTACCCCTTAATCACAAAAACTGTTGCTGTTAGCACGGAGTGATATTATCATCTAAAAAAGCGGTGTACCACCGGAAAATTTCGTCTCCGACGATTCGAGGATATATTGGAAAGAGCACACAAAATTTTGGGGTATGAGAAAGAGGAGTCCGTGTTGATCCGGGCGCTGTCGAGCGGCAAAGTATTCCCCACATGGATTTTTTACGGTCCCTCCGGAATCGGAAAAGCGAGCATCGCGATAAAATTCGCCAAGTGCCTGCTCGCCGGTACCGTTCCGAGCGGAAACACGCTGGATACGGATAACGTCGAACTGAGCAAAACGGTGGATATGCGAACTCATCCGGATTTCTTTGTTCTGGAACAAACCGAAGAATCCGTTTCCATTGAGGATACCAGAAAATTGCTGATGAAAGTCAGAAAATCTCCGGCGCTGTCGCAGAGGAGAGTGGTGCTTTTGGAAAATTCATCCGGTTTAAATAAGAATATTTACAATTCTCTGCTCAAAATCCTGGAGGAACCGCCGCGAAACACCGTGATGATCATGATCTGCGATAACATCGGAACGATTCCGAAAACGCTGCTGTCCAGAGCGGCGAAGATTTTTTTTCGCCCGCCGAATGAAGCGTCGGTTAAACAAATCCTGGATAATATGAATGTACCCGATTCCGCCAGATTGGCGCAGCTGTCCGGGGGATCCGTGGGATACGCACTGCGTCTGAGCCAAAACAACGGAATCGAAATTTATGAAAACATACTCAAGGGATTTTACTGCGACGGAAGCGTGTATCGAAAAACGCTGAAATGGATCATCGACAACAATCTTTGTGAAAACTTCGCCATAATTAAGTCAAGCATCTTCAGAATACTGAAAATATATGCGGATATGCTCTGCGGCGTCGTCGATGAAAAATTCGCGGAGGAAATAAAAATTTTGGAGCCGATTGTTTCTGCTCACCGGGAATATGCGGATCACGAAATCGAAAAAATTCAGGAAATTATTTACATGACCGAACTGCACAATCATCTGATTCTCGACAAGAATGCCGTCATCGTTAATGCGTTCGAACGATTTTTCGAAAATAAAGAATAACATGAGCCCGGATATAGAATCATTAATTCAGAAATTTTCCCGTTTGCCGGGGCTCGGACCTCGATCCGCCAGAAGAATGGTCATTCATCTTCTGAGAAATCGGGAACAGAGCATGGAACCGATCCTGACAAACCTCGAGCAGGTGTACAAAAACGTAAAAATATGTCCGATCTGCTCAAATATAGATACATTCACCGACGTGTGTTCGATTTGTTCGGACGGAAGACGCCGCAAAGACATCGTCTGCATCGTCGAAAACGTCTCCGACCTCTGGGCGATCGAAAGAACGTCGTGTTTTTTCGGACAGTACCACGTTTTAAAAGGATTGCTGTCGTCGCTGGACGGACGCGGCCCGGAATTTTTAAAACTCGACGAATTGCAAGATCGCTGCCGGGAAAACGGCGTTACGGAACTCATAATCGCGCTGAGCGCCACCGTTGAAGGCCAGACCACGGATCATTACATAAAAAATTTTTTCAAAAATAAAAATATAAAAACCACCTCGCTCGCCCACGGAATTCCGATGGGCGGAGAACTCGACTATCTGGACGACGGAACTTTATTCGCCGCTTTTTCCGCGAGGGGATAG
>JAISCG010000121.1 GCA_031265715.1 Holosporaceae bacterium
GGAATACCGTTTTCATCCAGACACAGTCCCACCACCGCGGCGCCGTATTTTTTAGCCAGCGGCAGTATGGATTGCAAAGATTGTTCTTTGCCGTTTACCGAATTTATCAACGGCTTACCGGCAACGATGCGAAGACCGGCTTCCAGCGTTTTCGGATCCGTCGAATCGATTTGCAGAGGCGTATCCACCACCGATTGCAGACGACTCACCACCGTGCGCATCATGGTCACTTCGTCGATGCCCGGAAATCCCACGTTTACGTCCAGTATTTTCGCTCCGGATTCCGTCTGACAAATTCCCTGATTCAGGATGTAATCCATGTTGTTATCCAGGAGAGCCTGTTGAAGCGCTTTTTTGCCCGTGGGATTTATTCCCTCGCCGATTATGGACGGTCGGTTGATTATGACGCTGTTTCCGGCGGAACAAACGGCGGAAAACGAAAGCTTTTCCCGGGAAACCGGTTTTCTGGCTTTCAGCATCGCGGCAACTTCTTTTATGTACTCCGGAGAAGTACCGCAGCAACCTCCGAATATTGTTACGCCCCGATCCGCCATCGGGATCAGTTGTTGAGCATAGTCGACCGCTGATAAATCATAGCCGCTGCTGTCTAAATTCGGAAGCCCGGCATTGGCTTTAACAATGAGCGGCAAATTTGTATGACGCAGAACTTTATCCAGTATCGGAATCAGATCTCGGGGCCCCATTGAGCAATTCAATCCCAGTGCCGTCACTCCGAGTCCCTCAAACGTAATCGCCATGGAGGCCGGATCGCATCCCACGAAGGTGCGCCCGTTTTCCTCGTAGCTCATGGTGATAAAAACGGGTAAATCGGTATGCTCCTTGGCCGCAAGGACAGCTGCTTTTGCCTCCAATAAATCGGTCATCGTTTCGATTATAATCAGATCGACGCCGGCGTTTTTTCCGGCCAGAACCTGCTCCCGGAAAAGATGATAGGCCTCGTCGAACGAGAGGCAACCGTTGGGCTGCAACAGCGCTCCTATGGGACCGACGTCCAGAGCAACCTGCACGTCACGTTTTCCTATCGCACGTCGTGCTGTTTTTACGGCGGCGTCTATGATTTCTTTCGGAGAAAATCCCGTGGCGGATAATTTATATCCGTTGGCTCCGAAAGTATTGGTATAGATAATTTGGGATCCTGCTTCGATGTACTGAGCGTGAATATCCTCAATGATTTCCGGACTTTCCATATTCAGCACTTCCGGACAGGTTCCCGGAGGAATGCCGATTTTTTGCAGCATGGTTCCCATGCCTCCGTCCAGCAGAGTAAATTTTTCCGACAGATTGTTTATCATGAAGCCTCCCTTCGTCTGAAATGACATTTTCCGCGCATTTCACATACGTTACATGAAACGGGCTCGATTTTCCGGTGAAAATCACTTACTCCGATCACGGCCGTGACCGATTTTGTCGGCGTAAGCAGAAAATTCCGGGTGACGCTGAGGCCGATTTTTCGACCGGCATCCAGCAAAGAAAGTAATTGGGGCTGAGACGACAGTTGCAGATTTCCGTATCCCGGACTGTGGCGACGGGTCAGATATTTGTTTTTGTCGGCGTAGGCTATCGTCAGATCGTCCTGTATACTGTCGCACACCGATTCAATGAAGGCCGTGGCACAGCTGTCCAGCACCAGCGCATAGACCATGCTTTGGATTTGAGTGCGGTTCAGCAGTCGATCAACCGAGATTCCCAGCGTGGCGCCCATTAAAATAATTCCGCTGCATCGGTGCAGCGACGTGCAGGTTTTTTCCGAATCGGATCCGAGAGGGGGGAAATCTATCGAATTCTCCGGAAAAAAGCAGCGGCATATGGCGCCGGGCTCGGCGGCGGTGCAAATTTCATCCATACCTTTTTGAATCAAAAGATCTATTTCCGGCGTTACGTCGGAACTGCTCCCGTAGCCGAGATAACGAACGACCTCCAAACGCAATTCATCACTCGGTTTCAGAAGAATATTCTTGCACAACTTTTCTTCCCGGAGCGTTTTTTTCAGCGATTTTCCCAAAATTTCGCTAAACAACATGGTTATGATAGCTTCTCGTTAACTTTTCCGAGCAGACCTTCAATATTTCGAGTGATTTTTTCGGCCACATCCGGATTATTCATGGTGTACAGATGTATACCCCGAACATCGGCGGAAATCAAATCCGTTATTTGCTCCACGGCGTAGATAACACCGGCTTCAAAAAGCGCTTCGGGAGAATCTTTGAAGCGATCAAACATTCTGGAAAATTTGAACGGCAAGGTAGCTCCGCAGAGCGACACAATCTTTTCTATCACATGCTTACTGACCACCGGCATAATACCGGCTTCAACGGGAACATCGACGCCGGCGGCATGCAATTTATCCCTGAACCTATAAAAAAGTTCATTATCAAAAAACAACTGTGACATCAAATGGCCGGCGCCGGCTTCCACCTTTTCTTTTAAATGACGGATGTCTTCTTCTGGATTGGCGGACTCCGGATGCCCCTCCGGATGGCAAGCGGCAGCTATATAAAAACCTCCCTTCTGCCGAAGACAGGATATAAGATCGCTTGCGTAGGTAAAATCGGTCGCGTTAACGCCGTCTACACGATCTCCCCGCAGCGCCAACACATTGTCTACGTGATTTTCCCTCAAAAGAGTAACGGTTTCCTCAAAATTACGCCGGGAAGAATTGACGCACGTTAAATGAGCCAGTGACTCAATTCCGTGCTCTTTCTTTATATGTCCGGCAATTTTTATCGTGAGATCATTTCCGACGGAACAACCTCCGGCGCCGCAGGTTACGCTTATAAAGTCGGGACGCATTCGTTGCAGACGAGAAATCGTCCGATAAAGGGAATCAACATCGGAACTTTTTTTTGGAGGAAATATCTCATAGGAAAGCACACACTTTTTTTTCTGAAATAACTCGGACAGATGCATAACAAATACTCCGTGACCTTTGATCGGAAACAACATTTTTCCTTCTACGGGAAGAATATCAATTTTAAAAAAAGCAGTCAACATGTTGCATATCTGTTTTTAAATACTCGATTGCAAAAAATGTTTACATTATCGAATTGCGTTCGTCAACAGTGACTAAATCTGTTAAAAAAACGCTTGATAAAATAGTGTTATTTGTATGTCATAATTCTTGTCAATAATGGGAAATAAAATGATGAAAAAATTAATATTTTTGTGCGGAATGTTGGGGATGAGTTTTCCGGACGTCCTTTGTATGAAACCCAAGCCGATCGACGGGCAAAATCATGTGGTGTTTGCTTCGTCCGACGATCCTCGTATTTTTAATAAGACTAATTATAGTCCTGCTGTTTGATGAGAAAATAATTGCAAAGTAACATTTTATTAACTAATATATTATATACTTAGAATATAATTTATGGAGGATAAAATGAAAAAGAATTTTTTATATGTGGCTTCGATGCTGGCGCTGATATGTTTTGCTTCTAAAGCAGTCGAAGAAGGCGCTGCTACAAAATTAAAGAGGACGACCTCTTCCATTGATCTCGGCGACTTTTATAAAGGCAAGAAAGCTGTTGGGGACATCGGCGAAAAGCTTGTAAAGTTTATGCAAAAAAATCCCCAAGCAACGATTCCTCTTCGTGAAGTATTCGGAAATACGAACGAAGTGTCTGTGATGAACGAGTTATTCGATTTAGCCCAAAATATCGGATATGAAGAACGGAAAGTAAAAAGAGGAGAGGGGGAGAAAGAAGAAACATACTATGCTGTAGATATTTCCTACCCGGCCATTAAAAGATTCGCCAGCTCACTGGTGGGAAATAGCGAGTCAACATTAAAATCTATATTAGAAAAATACGGGGAAATTTCACACGTAGCCGGTGATAAAACCAAAACAGATATTTCCGGTGACCGATTGAATGCGTTTGTAGAACATGCCATGTTGTTCTTTGATTTAAGCAAACTGGAGAACTCCGATGATCGAAATAAAGTAAGAGAATGGATGAAAACCGTTGCCGCTAATTACAGCGGTTTTCAACGAATCATGTTAATGATGATGAGTCTATGCCTTGATTTCCGCAAAGGTGTGATTGTTGAAACTCCTCTAAAGATAAAAATAGAGAAAACAATGGGGTTTTCTTGTTTTTTCTGCGAAACTATAGGAATAGATAAAAATTGTTTTTCTGAAAATCAGCGCTTGGCGCCCTACGCGCTTATTCATGAGGGTGGTCATGCTATTCATCATCACATATTTGGAAAATCTTTTTATAACGACGCGATTCCATTTTTTGTCAGCAGTGTGTCTTCCTCAGACGCTCTTCTTGATAAGTTTTTCCCCATGTTAAAAAGTGATAATTTTCCGGAAAAAAAAGAAGTCCTCGATAACATAGAAAAAGTTGTAGAGGCCGAAGGAATTTCCAAGAAACTTTCAGAGGCAATAAGCAGCGGAAAAAAGATTGAAGAGCTTGATTCGAGAGAACAAACAATATTGAATATATTTTATGTAATTATTGGGCAGGGGTTCGGATCAATTGTTTTTGGCGACGGTTGGGAAGATAAAACCATTGCCGACCTGTTGACTCAGCAAAATATTGCACTGGCTCTCTATATGAGGACGTTGATGTTTTCTACGTTTAAAGACGGGTACTGGACGGAAGATCAAGATCCTGATCTAAAATCAATTGATAACTTGAAAAACAATTGGCTGAGTCTTGAGGAGATATTGACAATGTTCGGGATAATTCCTTTTTATCTTAATGATAAATTAATTATCCTGGAAGACAGGCAGAATGAGCAAATATTTCACTTAAGAAACACTCAGGATGGAGAAGTAAAGAAAGTATACAGAACGCATGCCCTACATCCCCCCATTGACAAAATGGATGAATTGTTATCGAAAATTCTTGGTGTAGAAAAAGGAATTTTTTTTAATTGCAATATCGAGCGTGATAAATTGATACTTCCATCAAACCCGGTGTATTCTGAGGAAGACAATCTTCCTTCTTCGGAGCTTTTTTTCAAAAATTCCAAAAATCCCATGCTTACGAATGCTCTATATAGCGGGATAACTCAGGGAAATAATGCATTTGTAAAAAAATTATTAACCAAAATTACTGCAGAAGAAATAAGTAAACCGAACGCGGACGGAAAAACTCTACTGGGCGCTGCCATCGAGGCTAATAATACAGAAATAGTAGACATTCTACTGAACATCGCTGCCGGAAAAGGCTATTCGGAGGACATAGTGAAACTTCTCTTAAATGAAGGAGCAAGTACGAATCTTAAAGATTCGCAGGAAGAATATCCGCTGCATCTTGCTGTTAAAGCTCGTAATTTGAACATAGTAAGATCCCTCCTGAGTTTTAGAAATGCTTTGTGCAAAAGAGAAGGATGGCTGAGGGCAGATCCGAGGTCTTTACGCTTAGATCCGAATGTTAAAAATTCTCAGGGAGAAACTCCGTTACTCATTGCTGTTAAGGAAAAACAAGTCGAAATAGTAGTATGTCTCATGAGAAATGGAGCAGATTTTAGCATTCAAGATCAGGAAAGAAACACTCCGCTGTATATTGCTGTCGAAAGTGGAAATACGGAAATGGTAAGGTCGCTTTTGATATATGTCAAAAGAGATCGCCTAAGCAAGGGTTGTAACATTAAAAATTCCTCTGGAAAAACTCCCTTACACATTGCCGTTAAGAAAAATCAAGTCGAAATAGTAAAGTGTCTCATGAATCATGAAGCAAATTTGAACATTCAAGATCAGGAAGGAAACACTCCACTGCACATTGCTGTCGAAAGTGGAAATACGGGAATGGTACAGTTGCTTTCGAGCTATAGCGAAGGCAAAATAGATTGCCTGAGTAGGGGGTTTAACATTAAAAATTCCTCTGGAGAAATTCCGCTGCATATGGCCATCAGAAACGGCCGCTTGGACATGGTGGAACTTCTCCTTAGAGACAGTCGTAGTCGTAACATTAGAAATTCTTCTGGAGATACTCCGCTGCATATTGCTGTCAATCTGGGGAATACGGAAATGGTGAAGTTATTTTTAGGAGTCGAAATGAGTCCGAACATTAAAAATTCCTCTGGAGATGCTCCGCTGCATATTGCTGCCCGTATGGGAAATAAGGCACTAGTAGAAGCGATTTTAGACAAACCGATAGTGTCACCAATGTTTAGTATAAAAGTAGAACCGAACATTCAAAACTCTCAAAAAGAAACTCCGCTGCACATTGCTGTTAGAGGCGGTCATATGAACATTGTGGATCTTCTCTTGGAGAGAGGTGCAGTGGACTATCCAAATTCTTTCGGACAAACTCCGCTGCATGTTGTCGCCTACAAACCGGTTTTTACCGATGCTGATGAAGCAGTGGTGAGGTCGCTTTTAGCTGACAGAAGAATAAATCTGAATGCCGAAGATAATCTCAAAAATACTCCGCTGCACTATGCCGCTTTGTATAATAACAGATTATTGACTCAATTGCTTTTGGATAAGGGGGCAAATCCGAATGCCCAAAACAGGGAAGGAGATACTCCCCTACACTGTGCCGTTCAAGCTGCGAACAACGGAGCCGGAGAAGTGGTTCAATTGCTCTTGAATAAAAAAGCAAATCCTCATATTGGAAATTCTAAAAAAGAAACTCCGCGAGATGTTGCTGTTAGTAGGAAAAATTCTGAGGATGTGATAAGGTTGCTCCCGGAATCGAATTCCCTTCGACGATTTATTGGAAAATAGCGGAATTTTAAGTGCCGTGTAGTTGATAAGAGCGCTCACTTTATCCGATACAGCAACGTAAGTCCCTGATTTTGAGGTTGTTTTTTTAATATAGCTATACCTTATACCATTCTTCATTCTCGATTGTCGAAATGACGTTTGGTATAAGAACAGATGTGATCCCATAGGTTTGTTGATTTTTTAGTGCTTAACCGGGATTCCGTGACCATTCCTTTGCGTATGATGAAAAAGCTGAGATATCAATGGCTTCTGCTGAACAAATCTATCCTTACAGGGAAATCTCTACCGGGGAAACTAATCCGCTTCTCGAAGCCTTACATACATTGAGCACGCTGCGGGTTCTGCGAGGCGTTTTTCCCGGAAAATCCTCGAAATAATTCAGCTTCGAACGAAGTCTGCTAGATGAACAGCAACGCTGCCGGTTAATCATGCTCTTTACCAATATGAATTGCAAACTTACCCAAACAATGAACCCCATGTAGCCGCTGCCGCCGTCGCTATAGTCACCGCCGACGCTTGCACGAAATTGGCTACGGCCGCCGGATCAGACACCAAGGTCTACGTGATCAAATATGGAACTACCGATACCTCTTTGGACTCCTGCGCCGATGATCCTGACAACATCTACACAGTTGATTCAGAAGCAGAACTGAACGAAGCATTGCACGAAATCGCCGCGGATATAAAATCCTT
>JAISCG010000148.1 GCA_031265715.1 Holosporaceae bacterium
TTCAGGATTGGGGTACAATCTACTCGCAACTGACGATCCTGTTCGCTGAAAAGCTGACCGGAAAAGCTGTTTGAGTATGGGCGTTTCGGCTCTTTACACAAAATCTTCCTCGGTCTCAAAATTGTAGCTTTTTCCGAAGATCAATTATTCACAACCCGGGAAAGAACAGATTTTGGCATTTTTAAAACATTATCCTTCGGCAATTTCATCGGAAGCGTGCACACAAAACTCGTGCCCTCCCCGATGTGCGAGTTTATTTTCAGCGTTCCTCCGTGCAATTCTATTAAAGACTTGACCAAAGGCATGCTGATTCCCTCACTTTCGCCGTTTCCGAAGTGAAGTATCTTTGAGGATCGATGAAAAAATTTTCTCGCCGGCTTGTTTTTGTCGATTACAATGCTGTCGTCTTTCACCACTATTTTTAAATTTTCGCTGTCAACGATGATTATAACGTCTATTTTTCCGTGAATCATTGTGTTTTGGAGGACGGTAATGAGTATGTTGTACACGGACTGTTTGATGCGAGTCCTGTCTCCGAGAAATTCAACCCGATGTTCCGGATAATTTTTCACCAGCTCGATGTTTTTTTCGAGAATCCTCTTTTCGAGACTTTGAATTATTTCGTCAATTGCGTCCTGCAACGAAAACAGCGATAAATCCAAGTCCGTCGAGTCGACGTCTATGGAAACCATTTCCAGAAGATTGCCCGTAAGTTGATGCATCTGATTCGACGCATCAAGAATGCAGCGACAATATTTTTCCTGTCGGTCGTTCAGTATTCCGTAATTCCGACTGAGCAATAATTCGGAAAAACCTATCAAAACGCTCAGCGGATCCTTCAGCTCAACGGAAATTCCGGAGATAAATTCTTTCCGCATCTGCCAGGCAGTTTTCAGCGCCTCATTTTTTTCAGTCACGGCTCTCTCGACCACGAAGGTATCCGTTACGTCCGTAAAACTGTGCAAATGAGCTCCATCCGGCAGCGGAATATAGGAAAATTGTATAACGGAATTATCTTTTTTAAATATTTTTCCGGTTTTCGGAATTCGATCCGTGAGGTTGCTGACGGCGTTTTCTCGAAAATCCTCCCAATCGGAATCGCAATCAATTTCATCTTTTATGCTGTCCAGCATTTCCGATATGTGTGATCCGATCATGCTTTCCGACGATTTTTCGTCGGCTGTTTTCCAGATTTTCTGCATGGCATTGTTGATGATTTTCAACCGATTATCGCTTCCGTAAACCGTTATTCCCTCGTAGAGATTATTGATTGTTTCCTTGTGCACCGCCAGCAACATATTATTTTTGCGCTGAAGCATCAGCGAATCACTCACATCTTCATACATATATAAGAGCCCGCCGAATTGATAGGGAGAAATCGTCAATTTTAGCGTTTTTCCGTTGGGCAGATATATAAATTCGTGGGTCGGCTCCGTGACCGAAGCAAACAACGCCAGCTGCGCTTTTTTGTACCCCGGATAATCTGCCTGCTCCGAGAGCAATCGATTGTTGCGCAGTTCGTCCAATACTTCTCCGTAGGACGGGCCGGATTTCAACCATTCGTGATCAAGTTTCATAAAATGCTTATACGCGTCGTTGAAGAAATTCACCCGCATATTTTCTCCGAAAATTACGACGGCCACGGATAAATTTTCAAGCACTTCGCGATTTGCCGCTATTGCCTTATTCAGGTCAGATGTCAGAGATTCTTCTGCAGTCAGGTCGCTCGCATACCCGACGAGACCGCCACCGGCAGTCGGATATTCGTTCAGAAGCAGCTTTCTTTTCACTCCGTTAACAACGATGAAACACGGTACCGCCTGATGCCGCCCGGTTTTTTTTGTGTGTTCCGTCAAGGAGTATCCCTGGCCGGGGAAATTTCCCGATGCCAGAGGTATGTTGCCATCCAGAACTTTTTCGACACTGCAATTAAGATAATTCGAATAGGCTCTGTTGCAATACACTATTTTCAAATTTCCGTCGCGCCTCCAAACCGGAATTTGCAGGACATTGAAAATTTCGGCAAAAGATTCTGCTTTCTGCTTGGTCGCATTTAATTTTTGTTCCAAAGAAATAGTTAGCGCCGACGATTCGGTAACATTCACGCACCACAATACCAGCGTTTCGACGTTGTTTATTATCATGCGGGACCCGGTTACTTGTATTTTACTTTTTCCGATCAAAGTTTTTACGCTAAAAACAAAATTGGTTCCCTGTTTTTTTAATTTACTAAAATGGAGCGAAAGAAATTCCGCATCTATCGGTTCAATTGCTGCCACAATATCCGATATTCGAATATTCGAGCTCTGTTTTATTTCAAAAAACGTTTTTATTTTTTTTGATGAGCCGATATATTCGCAATCGATATTCCAGGCAATCCATCCCTCCTCGGAAGAGGATAAAATGGCCTGATAATGACACAATATTTCTTTATATTTCGCACAATCGTATCTGGCATTATAAATACCGTGGAGAAGAATAAAGGCCGCCAGTGCAAAGGATATCATCACGAGCACGTTGGAATTTGAGAATAAAAATGATACTATCCCGAACAGGACAAAAAACAAACCCGCAATATCTGTTTTGGACCAAGTTCTCATCGAATTGCAACTCCAAATGTCAATTCTATTATCAACACAAAAAAACAAGAAAATAAAGTAAATTAAATAAAATTTTCAATAAAAAATGAAGGGTGATGCAGATTTCCCCCTACCACCCGTCTTGATTAAACAAGACGGATGTGTAATGGTTCACGACATATGAGGAGGTCTATTTTACAAGGACCGCAGCAAAGAAACCGTCGGTACGATGTTGAAACGGAGTCAGTTTGAGGTATTTTCCCGAATAATTTTGCAGTTTCACATCGCCTTGCGCGAATTCCGGATGATCATTCAGAAAATTTGAAATTTGGTCTTCATTTTCTTCCGGAAGAATTGAACAGGTGGCGTATACGAGTCGTCCGCCTTTTTTCACCAATCGGTGGGCGGATTCAAGAATTTCCCGCTGAACGACGATCAATTCATCCAAATCATTTTGGGTGAATTTTGCTCGCATATCGGGATTTCTGCGCCATGTTCCCGTTCCGGAGCACGGAGAGTCGACCAGCACCGTGTCTGCGCATTCCGCATGTCTTTTAATCCACTTTCCCGTTATTTGCTGACAAAACACATTGTTCACGTTCGCTTTTCTGAATCGGATTTTTGCATTTTGCAGGCGTTCTTCGTATTTATCGAGGGCAAAAATGCGTCCTTTGTTTTGCATGGCGGCCGCGAGGGCGAGCGTTTTTCCGCCGGCTCCGGCACAAAAATCCACCACGGTATCCCCGGGAGTG
>JAISCG010000147.1 GCA_031265715.1 Holosporaceae bacterium
GTAAACAAAACCGAAAGCGCAATTCGCATCACCCATATTCCGACCGGAGTTGTCGTCCAATGTCAGACGGACAGATCGCAGCATCGCAATCGCGCCATCGCTTTTGAAATGCTGAGATCGCGGCTGTATGAGCTGGAGCTGCGGAAAAAAGAGGAGCAGAACAGCGCCGTCGACAAGAACGAAATCGGCTGGGGACGCCAGATACGATCCTACGTGATGCAGCCCTACCAGATGGTGAAGGATCTGCGCACCGGATTTGAAAAAGGAAATATCGCCGCAGTTCTTGACGGAGATTTGGACGAATTTTTGCAGGCGTCGATTATTCATAATGCCAATATCGATGCCGATGATTCCTGACGGCAAATGGTCCGGAGTCAGTCGTATATATATTTATAATGTTCGTACAGACGTTGTAATCTCTTGATATCTATTGTTTTTTTTACTTTAAACACACATAAAGTTCCGGCCTGATCCGTTATTTCCATAAAATTAAGCAGGATATGGTATTTGGGTCTGTCCGGAAAATCGTGGATCATAATTACCGCATTCGGGCAACAGATAATGCTCATTATGCCGCATGCTACTCTGAATCTGCCGTCTATCAGGATGGTGTCATACAGCTGCGGGTCACTAAGGTTAAAGGGAACAGCGGAATAACCGGGCCATAATTTTTGTTTGGATTTTTCAACGGGAACACTCCAATCGGCGGTTTCTCCCAGGTCAACATACAATAATTTGAGGCGTTTGCTGTTTTTGATCAGCGACCAACTTTTCATGTGTTCGTACCAACTTTTGCTGCCTTCCACGGATGTGACGTCGGCTTGAGAATGTTTCAGCACTTCAAATGTCGATCCTCCCGAGCCGAATTCCAGATATTTTTTCGATTGTCCGACGATTTTGAGAAATAATTCACGCTCTTCTTTCAGATTAAAAGCACTATATCCCGTCGGCGAGTCGCTGATTTTATCTAACCGTGTGTGAAAGTAGAGATAACCGCCTAATATTGAAAGTAAAAATATGACAACAATAATTTTTGTTTTTGAAAATTGTTTCAAGATTTTTTTTACTAAAGTAACACCTTGTTTCAGGCGATCGCATTTTATACACATACCTCTGCTATATATCTACTGAAAAAAATTTCAAACAAGTGTCGTTCTTTGTAAACATCTTTGTCAATCTCTCGTTTTTCCCTGCAATTTCAGCGAGATGAGATGATCTCTTCACAGTTTTTTGCCTTTTTCTTCAAACCACAGCCTTTATCTCCCAAAACCGCAGCATTTTCGAGATCCCCGTCCGCCCCTGTTGTTTCTGTCATCAGTAGAGTCTCGGATATCCGTAGTAGTTGGGGGGATTATTGTTTAAATTTTTGCTGTTTATCCTTTCTTCCAATTTTCGGTATCTGGCATCGTTATTTTTCTCTTTATCTCTTCTGTTTCTGGCGTCTCTCAGTGCGCCATCCAACTTTTCCTTCAACTCTTGATTGTTCGGATCAAGCGCCAATTGGTTCTGCAACTGATATACGTATGTCGCATCTCCGCTCAAAAACGTGTCCAGCTCGTTGTACGGTTTACTACTGCCGACCCTGCACCCCGCCAACACGAGCAAAATTGAAAACAAAATCAGTCTGTAAATCATTATCATTACCCCTCTCGAACAATAAAAGGAATTATACCATAATATAATATTTTTTGCAAAAAAAATATAACAAAAAAACAGTACCTACCTCAAAAGTATATCTTTCTGCATTTGAAAAATTTAAAGCTTCTTCCCTCCTCTAGGAAAAAGCCCTGGCATATGGGTTGGATGCACCCACAGGTCTTGAAAAAATACTTGCTTTTTGACAAAAGGGGCGCTATAACAAAGTTTATAAATTTTGTGGCGGATTTGAAGATGATGAAAGACGTAAAAGAAGTCGCAACAGGCGATGTGATGTTTAAGATTATACTCGGTGATCCGAGGCATAAAAATCTGCTGATTCATTTCTTGAATTGCGCCATAAAATCAGAAGACCCGATAGCGGATGTTGAGATTACCAATTGTGAATTAACGCCGGAGTATTTGGGGCAGAAGGGGGCGCGACTTAATATCAAAGCGAAAACCGGCGGCGGAGAACTCATAAATATTGAGGTTCAGCGCGAGCCCGACAAACATATGACGACACGATCTCTCTTCTATTGGTCAAGAATGTTCTCTGGACAGATCGTGGTCGGCAATAAATATTATGAACTAAAGAGGACAATTTGCATAAGCGTGCTTGATTTTAGACTGTTTAGAGATGACAGATACCTGAGAAAAGGTTGCATATACGATGACGAAACTAAGGAAAAAATGAGCGATTTGCTTGAGCTGCATTTTTTCGAGCTGAATAAATTACGGGAAGTGGACAAAGAAAGCCCGATAACTTTTTGGATAGAATTCTTCCGCGATCCGTACTCTGACGCGGTGAAGGCTCTGTGCGACTACGTGCCTGAAATCAGAGAAGCTAAAGAAATATACGAAAAAGCAAAAACCGATCCGAAATTGCGCGCAACCATTGAGGCTCGAGAAGAGGCCCTTCTCAATTACGCTAACTATATCGCTTGTGCTAAAGAAGATGGTATTGCAGAAGGGGAACTGAAAGGGAAGCGGGAAACAGCCCTAAATGCCATAAAAATGGGATTATCTGTCGAACAGGCGGCACAGTTGACAGGCCTTTCGCTGCGAGAGATCGAATCGTTAAAAGACAAGAGACATCTAAGTTAGTAGTTGATACAAACACTTCAAGCTATAGCTCTACTTTAAAAAAACAACCTCAAAATCAGGGGCTTATGTGGCGGCATCGGATAAAGTGAACGTTCTCATCAAC
>JAISCG010000161.1 GCA_031265715.1 Holosporaceae bacterium
TTTCCGGGATTTGTTTCGAACAAAACCACGGTTTTTCAAAATCTCTGGGAATCCGCATAGAAAATTTCGCCTACTGCACCGACGTCGAGTCGCTGAGCGACGAAAACTTCGCGGAACTGAGGGGAATCGATACCTGGATAGTCGATTGTTTGTCCTTCAAAAATCCCAAGCCCACGCATGCGCACCTGGATCGGGTTTTGGAATGGGTGGAAAAAATCAATCCGCGGCAGACGTTTCTCACGCACATGGGAACAACCATGGATTACGACACACTGCTGCGCATTTTACCCGAAAAAATAAAACCGACCTACGACAACATGGTGATTGTTCTGTAGAAAAGCTTACCTCCGTTCGTCATTGCAGGAGCGACTCGGATCCGCACAGTTTCATTAGACCTCACAAAATTAGAAAGAGAAGCAATAAAAATATTAAATATTTTTTATTTTCCTATTTTGTTTTTAATCATTATGAAGTAGTTTATCTAAAGTGTAGTTTATTCAAAAAGTATAAAGGAGAAGAACAATGAAAAACAACATATTGTTAAAAATGTTTTTGTATTCTGGGGGATTATCCGTGTTGGCAGCTGATTTTATTCCCGACAACATTGCCCGGGCGATGTATCCGGGGAATACTCCTCCCCAGATGGGGAATCCGGCGGCAAGGCCTGTTGTTAACGACGAAAGACAGTTGGCGGAAATTAGAGATGTAATTGCTCAACTTGATGTGATAGTGAGCAGGGATGCAACCACAGGGGCGTCCCGGAATTTTATTGCTGCGCTGAACGCAAGACTTCCCGAGTGGGAAAGAGTAACGTTTGCCTCTGTTCAGGAAATGGGTTCCCCTGCTTTTTTCAAACTTGGAGTAGGTCATATCGCAAACACGCATAATGGAATATTACAGGATTTGTTTTCTCCCGGAGCAATTGGCGCAATTGAGGGAATGTTAGCAACAGAAGGTTTTTTGAGTGGTGGAGATTATGCTGAAATTTACGCCAAAATAGTGAAAACATTAAACGAATCTGTTTATCTTTTAAAAAACAGATTAATGTGCGCCGGATGCTGCTTAACAGGGTTGGCTCTTTGCCAGAGCTTGAAGTCGTGCCTCGAAGCCGTTGCGGTCGGAATAGAATACGGGTGCGGGGATGACCAAGTCGAAATTGAGCAAGCCTCTGATTTTCTCGATGAGGTATGTGGCATGACTGGAAGAAGACTTAATGTATCTGACGCAGCGCACGCTATTGGCGGATTTTCTTACTTCATAACAGACAGTATTGACACCATGGGAAGCGCATTACAGTCCATGAGGGCTTCGAGGCGGCAGTAGCGCGCCACCGCGCCGTCGACGCCAAATACAATTATCGGCAGAGGAAAGAACGGAATTAAGTGATAGGGGATGGGCACATTTTCGTGATGCTGTAATATCCTTTGCCGATAGTGATGACGTAAAGGGTTGCAGCAAAAAGCATATTAGTTTGGATTTTCTCGGAGAGATTCAGGCTTTATAGCAGACTCACTTAGCATTTACCGTCGTCATTGCGAGCGACACAGCAATCCGGATTTTAGTCCCGGACTGCTTCGTTCCGCTCGCAATGACGACGAGGGTGTTAGGTTCTGTTAGCGAATTTTAGAGAAATACTGAAATTTTAGCGGTCGGCTGGTGGGCGGTAAGGTGTAAAACAAAAAAACCCCTTTCGAGACGATTGTTTTATCGGTCCCGAAAGAAGCTTCGCAACACAATAACAAACCCTCAGCGATGCCGAACCCCTTGAAAAACGTCACCCTTTCGGTATTTTTATTGTCAATCCGCTTTTCGAAGCCTCACGCACACTGAAGCACACCACAGCTCCGCGAGGCATTTTTCCTAAAAAATCCTCGAAATAACTTAGTTTCGCAGAGGTCTACTCTGCGTAGACTATCTTATTTTTCTGGAAGCCATACTGAAACGTGCTCGGTGGGTTGATGCGTTTCCCCAGAAAACCTCAAGTTTTCTCAGTTGAGAAACCAAATCCTCCAAGCCGGTAATTCCCTCTTTTTCCAGAACTTCGATATGCTTATCCAAGGCGGCATCGATCTTTTTACAAAGGGCCATTCCTTTTGACGACAGCTTAATCATATAGGACCTCTTATCATGTTTTGAAGTCAACTGATCTATATAACCGTACTGAACCATTTTCTTAAGGTTGTAGGAGACATTTGACCCGAGGTAACAACCCCTTGTCGTTAGCTCTCCTATTGAAATTTGCTCTCCGCCGAGGTTGTACAAAACCAATGCCTGAACATTGTTTATATCCTCAACTTTCAAAGTATCAAGCTCACACTTGATTACTTCCAAAAACAACCTATGCAACCTTTCAATCAGAGATACGGTTTCCAGGTAATATTCCTTCATGGTCTTTCCTCCTCTACTATATACAACATACACCATACAAGTAAAAATTTAATTAATCGCTCCAAAAATCTTATACCACTGTCGGTTGCATAATACAACATTAAAATTAAAAAAAACAACTTTTCCACAGCGAAGCAAATGCGACGGCTGCAGTCTCAGTTTTCAATATATTATTACCAAGCCTGAATTTTGATACATTTTTGTATGTATCGAACAGGTTGTATTCTTCACCGGAAAATCCTCCTTCCGGCCCGACCAAAAAAACACTTTTATTTGTAATAATATCGAATAAACTTATATTATAATATTTATTGTCCCCGACTAAAATTTGATAATCGTGGCTGTATTTTTCTAAAAAATCAGAGATTTTCATGATGTTATTCAATCCGGGAACACTTAAACGCCCGCATTGCTCACAGGCAAGAATTATTTTTTGTTCGGCTTTTTGCACATTGAATTCCCGATATTGGGTGTATGCGGAAACGATCGGAATTATTTCGCTTATTCCGAGTTCTGTCGCTTTTTCCAGGAAAAAATCGAATCTTTTCGGATTAATCAACGAACAGGCGATTATCGGCCCTTCTTCCGCTTCATTTTTTCGGAATAGTGACATTATTTCAACACATCCCTTTTTCGGATCGAAAATTTCGCAATTCCATTCTCCGCACCGGGAATTAAAAACCCTGACCGGATTTCCCTTCGCCAGGCGCAGCACGTTAGCGGCGTGATGTGTCTGATCCGGAGACAAAAGCACCTGCCGATTCTCGCCGAGATCGGCATCTTTATAAAATCTGGGAATATGTTTCATTTTAAAATATACGCAGAAAACCCGTTTTTCTTCATAGACGCGACGATTCTATCAGCTTCCCCTTTGTTTTTCAATGGCCCTATCTGAATTCTGTATCTTATGCCTTTTTTTTCGCCCAGATCGACTTTCACTATTCTTTTTCCGAGCCCTTTCAACTGCTTGTTCTTTGCCAAAATACGATTATATTCGGCTTCCGCAGCAGTTTTGCTTGTGACCGAGGCAATTTGCACCACAAGATTACCCTTGAGAACGGGCGTCGTTCGCTGATCACTTAAATCATCCGACATGAGATCCTTCATGCGTCCCTTTTGTTTTTTCAGGGAGGTCGAAGATTGGGAAGAAGCTTCTCCTATTCTGTTTATCGGAGGGAGATATTCCTCCTCATTTTCCACCGCGATCAAATCTCCGGTTTTTATTTTCGGAGCATTTTTCCTGATATACTTTATATTGTATTCCTTTTCAGGAGCCAATTCATCGAAAGCCTGGATAATATTTTTCTTTTCTTCTTCGGACAAAGATTCTCCGCTATCGATATCCGGGATGGACAGAATCTCTTCCGGCGGTTGCGCTATTTTCTCCTCGATTTTGCGCTTATCCCCGGAGATATTATCGTAAATTATTTTGTCCTGATGTTTTACCTGCTCGTTTATCTCGGGTTTTACCTTGATCGGAGTATTGTCTGCGCTGATTACCGGCAATTCCTCGAAACTTATCGGCTTTGATGAGGAATACATGACGTAGGCAATGACTAAAAACGCAACAATCGAGGCTCCACCTCCGATCAAAAAGAATTTCCTATCGTTTTGAAAGAAATGGGAACGAAAACCCCGGGGGGGTTCCTCGTTTTTCAACACCTCCGCCACCGCGTAGTCATCTTCGTCATTATCCAGGAAGGGGCACATTATCTTAATTCCTCGATCGGCGTAACTCCGATTATACTAAATGCCGACTCAATCACATTTTGCATCGCTTTCAACAGAATAATCCGCGCGCGGGTTTTTTCAAAATCATTCGGAAGAACGAAACGCAAAAGCTCGTCATCTTTTCCCCGATTCCAAAACGAATGAAAGACAGAGGCAATTTCCGACAGGAAAAACGCAATCCTGTGGGGCTCGCGTTTTTGCGCCGCCGTCATCACCTGTCGCGGCCAATCCGCCAAAATTTTAACCAGCCGCAGGTAGTCATTATCTAACAACCCGAGATCCACATCACCGACGTTCGGAATATCTTTACCCGCAAATACTTTTCGGAATAATTTCATGACCGAATGGCTCCTCGCGTAGGCGTACTGAACGTAGAAAACGGGATTATCCCTGCTTTGATCCACAACTTTTTGAAAATCGAAATCCAGAGGTACGTCGTCGCGGCGCGTCAGCATAATAAAACGCGCGACGTCTCTGCCGACTTTATTGACTACGTCCCGGGCCGTTATGAAAGTTCCGGCTCTTTTGGACATTTTTGCTTCGCGGCCGTTTTCCAAAAGTCGCACCAGCTGGACGAGTTTTACATCCAAACGAATTTTACCGTCGGATATTGCGGACACCGCCGCCTGCATGCGTTTTACGTAGCCGCCGTGATCGGCTCCCCAAAAATCCGTTATTTCATCGAAGCCTCTGCTGATCTTGTCTGCGTGATAGGCGATATCCGAGGCGAAATATGTCCAGGATCCGTCGGATTTTTGCAAAGGACGATCGGAATCATCCCCGAACTCCGTCGATCGGAACAGCAGTTGCTCCCGCTCCTCCCATTCGTCGGCGTCTTCGCTTTTCGGACAGGGCAAAACTCCCCGATACACCAGATTTTTCTCTTCCAAAAGAGTCAGAATGCGATCAACGGCGCCGTTTCGGATCAATTCCTTCTCGGACGAAAAAACGTCGTGGTGAACGCCCAGCGCAGCCAAATCTTCTTTTATGCCGTCCATCATATCCGAGATTGCAAACTGCCTGAAAAAATCCGGTTCCGGATTTTCCCCGCTTTTTGCGAATTTATCCCCGTACTCGGCGACAATTTTTTTGGCCGTATCGATGAGATACTCCCCCGGATAGCAATTTTCGGGAAAATCGCCTTCGGCTCTGCCGAGTTGCTCTAAATATCTATAATACAAGGATTGGGCGAGAACGTCCACCTGCCGCCCAGCGTCGTTAATGTAAAATTCCTTCGTGACTTTATAATTCACAAAACCCAGAAGTCGCGCCAGCACATCGCCGGAGACGGCGCCGCGAACATGTCCGGCGTGGATCGGCCCCGTCGGATTTGCAGACACGTATTCGATATTGATTGATCGCCCTTTTCCCAGATCCGATTTTCCGAAATTTTTATCGAGTATACTCGGAATGCAATCGACGAAAACGTGCTTCGGAACAAACAGATTGATAAATCCCGGCTTTTTTATCTCGACCTTTTCCACCAGGTCGCTTTCCCGGAGTTTGCCGGCGATTTCCTCCGCCAGTTCCATGGGATTGCGTCTCAATTTTTTCGCTGATACCATTGCGATATTCGATGAAAAATCCCCGAAAGCCTCCTCTGCGGGAGGTTCAACCGACACCGACTCTCGAAATTCGGAATCCACGCATTGCTCAACAAGTCGCCTGTAACACAAAAATAACATCGTTTTTACTTTTCCTCGAAACTGCGTGAAATAATAGCATTAATCATTGACTTTGATCAAGCTGTTGTGAATTAATGCAAAAAAATCACACTTTCGGTTTCATTGATGCGGCGATCTTGATCGTATTAAAAGAATTCTTGAAGCGTTAAATGTTTGTTAGTACAATACCGTTATGATTATTTGTGTTTGTAAGGAGAATTAGCGTGAATAAGAATGAAATAGAGAGGGTTATCTTCCTCGCCGGTTTGGCTTTCCTGACCGCCTGCGAATGCGATTCCGGGCGAAAGGAGAGGGTGGACGTCAGTGGCAGTAGAGTCGAGGTCGTAGAAGACGAAACGCTCAGAGGAACGGCTGCGGATTTTATCGCAAACGCCGGGGACAGGGTTTTCTTCGGATTTGATAAATCGAATCTCTCGCCGGAGGCGGAAGCAACCTTGTCGCGCCAGATAGAGTGGCTGAAGCAACATGAGTCGCGTAAAGCGCTCATTGAGGGGCATTGCGACGAGCGCGGTACCCGTGAGTATAACCTTGGTTTGGGAGAGAGAAGAGCTGATTCTGCCGCAAGATTTTTGCTGGATCACGGAGTTTCCGGGGATCGTGTAAGAACTGTTTCCTACGGGAAAGATCGTCCGATCGCCGCCCAGGGAACACCGGAAGAAATTCACAGAATGAATCGAGTCGCTATTTCCGTTGTAGAATAGACAGATTTTCGCCGCTTTTTCGGCGGCGAAGTTTTTCC
>JAISCG010000163.1 GCA_031265715.1 Holosporaceae bacterium
TCTCCGGTGTCCACTCCGGCGTCCATTTTCATGACGGTAATGCCGGTTTTTTCATCTCCGGATAAAATGGCCGACTGAATCGGAGCAGCTCCGCGCCATCTCGGCAGCAGCGAAGCGTGAATATTAATGAACCCGTAGCGCGGTATGTCCAGCAAACTTTGGGGAATAATCAACCCGTAGGATGAAACGACTGCCAAATCCGGATTCAACAGGCGAAATTTTTCGATCTCATCCTCGGATCTAAAATTCTTCGGACAAAAAACGGCGATTCCGTTTTCCTCTGCGAATTTATGAACGGCAGATTTTTGGATTTTATAATTTCGACCGGACGGTTTGGGCGGCTGAGTATAAACAGTCAGTTCCGCCCCGTTTCTGTGAAGAGCCTCGAGCGCCTTGAGGGAGAAGCCCGCCGTTCCCATGAAAACAATGCTCAACTTCCCCATTTTTACTCCGATAAATAATTATGCAGCCGGAGTTGCAGCCGCCGCATCCTCTTCTTTTTTCATAATCGTAGGAGCAACAACCGTGGCAATCGTAAAATTTTTGCTGCCGAGAGGAAGACCCATTCCATTCGGAAGTTTTACATCGTGGGCGTGAACCGTGTGATGAAATTCAAATCCCGTGAGGTCGATTTCCACTCTTTCCGGAATGCTTTCCAGATCGCAAACAACGTCGATTTCGTGAACCAACACGTTCAAGACGCCGCCCAATTTCAGTCCCGGGGATGCGAGCTCGTTGACGAAGGCGAGAGGTACGCGCACCGTAATCTTACTCCCCTTCCCTACGCGCATAAAATCCGCATGCAGAACCTGATCGGTCACCGGATGAAACTGCAGATCCTTTGCAATAAATTTCTGTCCCTTCTTCCCTACTCCGTTTATTTCAAAAACAGTGGAAAAAAAATTGGTTTTGTGAACATACCTGTCCAACAGGCTTTTGGAAATGCAAACAGACTCGGGATCTTTTTCATCGCCGTAAACCGCGCACGGAACAAACCCGTCCCTTCTATCTGCACGAGCTGCCCCTGTTCCCAAATTTTCTCTGACCTTTGCCTCTAAAATAACGGTAGCCATTATCAAAATTCCCTTTCAAATCGCTATACTATACACTGAACTGCTTCTGCTATCAACGAAGCAACCGAATTTTTTTTGAACTTAGTCGGAAGATTCTCAGAAACGTTCACACTATCCGTAACTGTAACCTCCACCATTCCTGATTTTTCAAGTTTTTCAATCGCCCCTTCGGAAAAAATTGCATGGGTCGCGTAGGCGGCAACAACCGTCCCTCCGGCATTCAACAGAGCGTCGGCCGCGTAGCATATCGTCGCGCCGGAATCTATGATGTCGTCAACCAAAACGCAAATTTTACCGCGGACATTTCCGACGACGCTGACTTTTTTCAATTTATTGAACACGTCCCGCACTTTATTGCAGAGGGCGAAGTCACAGCCGACGGCTCTGGCGATTAAATTGGCGCGGTACGCTCCGCCGATATCCGGGGAAACAATCACAATTTTCTCCGCGTCATACTTGCTTGAAATACTCGAAGCAAAAATTTTATCGGCGGAAATGTGAATCAGCGGAATTCGAATGAAAGGCTCGCTGTGATTATCCAGCATGATGCAGTGCGAAATATTCATTTTTTCCAACAGCCGGGAAAACAGACCGGCGCCGAAGGATTCGTTGGGAATTTGCACATCCTGCCTGGAATATCCCGAATAGGGCATGCACAAAATCACATTTTTCGCATCTCGCAGAGCGTCCAGCAGAAGAAACAACTCTATCCAATCTTCGTTGGTGACCGTCGAAGACAACACGATGACGTTGCGAAAACTCTTCGGAAGAGATACGGAAATTTCACCGTTATTAAATCGGCGCACATTGGCGGAAAAAGCGGAAAAAGACAATTCCTTCGAAAGAGCTTTCGCCAATTCCTTCGAATTTTTTGTGTAAATTATCTCCATTTCACTCCTTCAACAGACAGACGGCGGAAATATTTCGCCCGCAGACGCCGCCGGTATTCCGATTCGCAAATCGATAGCTGAAATAATTTTCCGGATTCGAGCAGGTATCCGTTCCGAGCACATCGATATTATTCCCGGATATTCCCGACGCGATCAACCGATTGCGGCAATATCTCGGCAGATCAAAATGCAGACGACCGTTTATGACGCAGAAACAATCGTCGCTTTTTTCAAAATTGTGTCTGAAGTCGTCGTCTGTTTCGTAGCTTTCTTTTGAAATGCAGGGACCGATAACAGCCGTTATTTTTTCCGGATCGCCCCCGAATTCCCTCATTTTCTCAATCGCAGATTCGATAACTCCGCCCGCGGCTCCGCGCCATCCGGCATGAATTGCTCCGACTGCGCGATTTTGCGGATCATGTAACAAAATCGGAGCGCAATCGGCCGTCAAAACGCCGACGGCCACGCCGGGCGTCCGCGTAACCAAAGCATCCGCTTTAAGATCGGATTCCGTGCACTCGTCAACGACAATACACAAATTGCTGTGTATCTGATTGAGCGTAACTAATTTGTCCGCGGCAAGATCATTCTTCACGATATCCAGATTTTGCCGCACCAAAGATTCGTCGTCTCCCACAAACCTGCTGCAATTAAGC
>JAISCG010000007.1 GCA_031265715.1 Holosporaceae bacterium
ACGTTTCTCGTTGTTCCGACCGGCACCGTGGATTTTATCACCAGAACCGCATTTTCGCCGATATGCGGTGAAATGTCATCAATCGCCTGATATATATAGGATAAATCCGCACTGCCGTCTGATTTTCCAGGAGTTCCCACGGCGATAAAAACGATATCCGCATCTTTCACGCTTTCGGCCGTGTCGGATGTAAAAGTCAGACGTCCGGCCAGAGAGTTTTTCTGCATCAGTTTATCAAGACCCGGCTCGTATATCGGCACGTGACCTTTTTTCAGTTCGTTGATTTTATTCGTGTTGTTATCGACACAAATAACGTCAAAACCGAATTCAGCGAAACAAACTCCAGACACCAATCCGACATAGCCGGTTCCTATAACGGTGATTTTCATTTTTTATCTCCGTAAAAATCTTCAATCACGCGGCAAAGTTTGCCGTTTTGATTCGCGACATGCAAAATCGCCGACAACAATCCTTCCTTGGAACCGCAATCAAATCTTTTTCCCTCAAATTTAAAACCCGTTAATCCGTGGGACGGAATCATTTTGAGAAGAGCGTCCGTCAGCTGGATTTCCCCTCCGATTCCCGGTTCCAGTTTTTCCAAAACTTCGAAAACCTCGTGCGAAAGTAAATACCGCCCGATTATCGCCAGAGTGGACTTTGCTTTTTCGATCGACGGTTTTTCATCCACCGATTTCGCCGTCACCAATTTTTCGGTTTCGCGATCTGGATCTAAAATTCCGTATTTACTCACATCCTCGGAAGAGACGTTCATGGTCGCCACCATGTTTGATCCGTCGTAGAGTTTTATCATTTCGCCGAGACACGATTTGCTGTGAAGAATGAAATCGTCGGCGGACATCACGGCAAACGACTCCTCTCCGATCAAATTTTTCGCGCACAAAACCGCATGTCCCAGTCCGAGGGGTTCGTTTTGGCGCACGTAGCACACGCTTCCCATCTTTATATTGAAATATTCCGAATTCGCGAACATGTAATCGAAATAATCTTCGATGGAATTTTTCCCGTGGCGCGTTACGAAAATAAATTCTTCGATTCCGGCTGCTACGGCCTCTTCAAAAGCATAGTGTATCAGCGGTTTGTCGATTATCCCGAGCATTTCCTTCGGAATGGCTCGAGTTATGGGAAAAAAACGCTTACCCAAACCTCCGACCGGGAATACGACTTTGCTGATTCTCATAAACTTTTTCCACCAAACAACCTCGCATATATTACACGGATACGAGAAATCTATCAAGAAAAATGCGGAATTTCCGCGAAGGTTCGCAAAATCGATGTTTTTGCCTTCGCGAAAATTTTTACCTGTTTTTCAAAAATCAGTGATGCGCAGGTTGATCATCCGGTGCTTGCGCTATTTTTCCTTGTAAATATGCTATTGCTTTTTTCACTTTATCGCCCTCAAGGAAGTATGCTTTCCACAGAACCGGTTTTTCAAACAGCAGCTTAAGTCTCGTGAGATGATAATAAAACAACTTCTCTTTTTGATCATCCGGGGTGGTTTTTAATTTTTCTTCAAAATCAATGTATTCTGTTAGCGCACAAATTAATGAAAATCCGTAGTAACCGCTGTTGTAGGAATACCAAAGTCTTTCCACCGATAGGGCAGATGTGTGAAATGAATTCGCTATTTCTCTGGCTGTTAAATTGTGTAGTACTTCGCAGATCAAATTATTGTATTTATGGTAATCGAATTCGGCTTCTTCTCTGAAAAGACCTTTTTCGCATATTTCTCTGTTGAAGTTAACAATTCTCACTTCCATAAACATGGCTCGAAGAAATTCTCGGACAATTCTTGCACTCTGGGCTTTACTCAGGTTTCCGATGTTCACCGCGGTAGAAAAAGCGGCCACCTGAAAAAACATGGAAAATACTTCATCTACGTTTGCGCAATTGAAAAAACGATAGGCCGCCGCGTGCCCGGATTCGTGAAATGCGACCGAAACAGCATCCCGAAGCGTTTCACTGCTGACAGCGTCTATTATTCCCCGGGAGGAGTATCCCCCCCACATATAGGGATCAAGATAATATTTTTCGCGAAATTCTACGATTTTTTTCGAATCCGTGGGAGCAATGCAAACTCTATCCTTATCGGCAGCATCCTTTATTATATCTTTAGTGTAGTCACGAATGTTTTTAGGAAAAGGCAATGCATCGGCGATTTGGTCACACTCTGTTTTGAAAGAGTCGAGATCCTGCGGCGATCGTGCAGGAAGCGGCCTAGGCGGTAGTAACTCGTTGAGGGCCTCAACCAGACCTCGTTCAAACTCTTTCAGCTTCTCAAAAAAAGCACGATGATCTTCCGAAATTGCCGGAGCTTCGGTTACAGCTCCCTCGGGATAGTACCACTGTCCTTCAATTGCCTGTGTCATCCCCAACAAAAAAGGGAAAACGTAGAAATGCAAAAAAGAAAGATTAGTTGCATTTTCATAACCGTCCCAACCGCCGTGTTGACGATTTGCAGTCGATAAAACAGCCTCTTCTTTCAGATCTCCTTCGTTAAATCCGTAGGGCCATTCGGGTGTTTGTAAAGCCGTGGCGGACATGCTGCCCACACAGGCCAGCACTCCCGCCAATATGCGTATGTTTTTCATTTCTTACCTCCATATTTAAAACAATAGATGTATTATAGACATCTTTTTGTTAAAAAATTATTAATTTTTCGACAAAAATATTAATAATTTTTCTGATGCGCAGGTTAATCAGCCGGTGCTTCGTTTATTTTTTGCTGCAAATATTCTATTGCTTTTTCCACTTTATCACCTGTAAGGAAGTACGCTTTCCACAAAATCGGTTTTTCAAACAGCAACTTCAGTCTCGTGAGATGATAATAAAACAACTTCTCTTTTTGATCATCTGGGGTGGATTCCAGTTTTTTTTCAAAATCAATGTATTCCGTCAGTGCACAAATCAATGAAAATCCGTAGTGGCCACTATCGCGAGGGATCTCTCCTCTCACCATTTTCATCGATGACAAAAATGAGTTTATTAAGCTCAATCTTTCCCTAAATATTAAATTCATTGTGCCGCACAATGAATTAATGTGTTGATCCACATCAAAGTGATCTCCTTCTTTAGTAGAGAATTTGTCTTCGCATATTTTTTTGTTGAAATTAATAATTTTAACTTCCGAAAACATACATAAAAGGAATTCTCGAACAATTCTTTGAGCCTGAATTTTTGTCAGATTTCCGGTATTCACCGCAGTAGAAAAAGCGGCCACTTGAAAAAACAGGGAAAATACTTCACCTACATTTGCGCAATTAAAAAAATGATGGGCTGCCGCGTGCCCGGATTCGTGAAATGCGACCGAAACGGCGTCCGGAACTATTTCTCCGCTAATGGAGTTTATTACTCCCTGATGAGAATATCCCCACGCACAGGGCAAAAGGTTATTTTTTTCTCGAAAATCTCCTAATTCTTTTATCGAATGTATAGAAGCAATGCAAACTCTGTTTCCTTCGGCAGCGTCATTTATTACATCCCTAATGTAAGTGCAAATGTTTCTGGGAAAAGGCAGCGCATCGGCAATTTGGTTACACTCTGCTCTGAAAGAGCCGAGATCCTGCTGTGATTGCGCAAAGGGAATCTCAGGCTGCTGCGGTAGTACATTAATAGCCGAGACCAGTTCTTGTTCAAACATTCCCAGCTTCTCGAAAAAAGTACGATGATTTTCCTCAATTGCCGGAGCTTCAGTTACAAGTCCGGAACAATAACTTTCTTTTCCTTCAATTTCTTGCAGTAGACTTGATAAAAAAGGAAAAAAGTAAAAATGCAAAAAATGACGATTAGTCTCTCCAGCGACCCAATCGACATGATGACGATTTGCAGTCGGTAAAACCCCCTCTGATTCTTCCAGAACTCCTTCGTCGAATCCGTAGGGCCATCTGGTTTGTAAAGCCGTGGCGGACATGCTGCCCACACAGGCCAACACTCCCGCCAATATGCGTATGTTTTTCATTTCTTACCTCCATATTTAAAACAATAGAGATATTATAAACATATTTTTGTTAAAAAATTGTTAATTTTTCGCCAACAATATTAATTATTTTTCTTTGGAAGCATTAGAGAGGTCTATTCCATCCGCCTCCGAGGGCTTTGCAGAGATCAACCACGGCATTTAACCGATTCTGCAACGCTCCGACCAACTCCATTTCCGCGGACAGCAATCCTCTTTCGACGTCCAACAAATCCAGCAATCCGATCAGGCCGGACTCCTTCTGTTTTTTCGCGATGCGATATCCTTTTTTCAAGGCGTTTACCTGTCGCGTTCTCGACAAAACAATTTCCCTGCTTTTGCGATTGGCGACCAGCGAATCCAACGTCTCTTTAAATGCCGTTTGGATGGATTTTTCGTATGCCGCAAGCATTTTTGCGTAGTCGGCTTTTGCTGCCCTGTTCAAATTTTTGATTTTTCCGCCTGTGAAAATCGGCAGCGAAAGACCCGCGCCCAAATTCCACATATTAGACCTGCCGGCAAACAGTTTCGCCAGAGATTTACTCTCAAATCCGAACGCTCCGGTCAGGGACAGCGAAGGAAAATACGCCGCTTTCGCCACGCCTATCCTCGCATTGGCCGCGATGAGTTGTCCCTCGGCCTGCATGATATCCGGACGTCTTTCCAGGATATCCGACGGAATTTCCCCGGGAACATCGGCCGGAATGCGCAATTTTTCGATGGCAAGATCAGTGTCTGTCTTGCGATTAATCATTTCGCGGGGACTCGCTCCGATTAGCACACTCAGGGCAGTTTCAACCTTCAGCAGAGCAGATTCCAAATCAAGCAAAACCGTGTTAACCGAGTCTTTTTCCGCTTCGACCCTCAGGCAATCCAACTCCGTGCAGTAACCGTTTTTGAATCGGCTTTTATAAACGTCGCAGGTTCGCTGGCGGGTTTTTAGAGTTCTTTTTACGATCGCCAATTTTGCATCCAGCGCTCTCAATTGAAAATAAGCCTTTGCGACCTCCGAGGTGACGCTGAGCAGCACAATTTCTTTGGCTGCTTTGGCAGACAGCAGTTCAGCTCCGGCGGCTTCGTTCGCCCGGCGGTATTTTCCGAAAAAATCGATTTCGTAGGAAATGCCGGCGGTCGCCAAATAATCGCTTGAATTTCTGCTTGTGCCGGGTGCATATGTTCGCGTTTGGGTTGATGCGAAATTTTTATCGCCCTTGGCGGACAATCCGACAGACGGCAGGAGATCCGCGAAGGCGACTCCGGCCAGCGCAGCGGCAATTTGAACGTTGGCGACGGCCTGCTTCAAATCACGATTGTGTTTCAGAGCCAGTTCTTCCAGGTTATTCAAAGTGGAATCCGTAAATACGTTCCACCATTTATCCGCGATGAAATCGGCTGTTTCTTTTTTTGCATCCGGCAGATTCGGCATATCGATTTTCGGACGCTTGTAATCCGGGCCGACTTCGCAGGACGCAAGAAAAACCAACGAAAATATCAACAGCGAATTTTTATACATTTTTATTTTCTCCTTTGAAATTTTTATTTTTTCCGGTGATCAATACGTAAAACAGTGGAATAAACAGCGGCGCCAAAAAGGTTGCGCCGATCATTCCTCCGATAACTCCCGTTCCGATGGAGTGACGACTTGCGCAGCCGGCTCCGCTGCTGATTGCCAGCGGTACGCATCCCAGAACAAACGCCAGCGACGTCATGATAATCGGACGGAATCTCAGTCGCGCCGCCTTCAGAGCAGCGTCAAAAACCGAATCGCCGGCTTTTTGCAGCATTGTTGCAAATTCCACAATCAAAATCGCATTTTTCGACGATAATCCCATCAGAGTAACCAGAGCGATCTGGAAATAGATGTCGTTGCTGAATCCTCGCAGAAATACGGCAATAATCGCGCCGAACATCGCGAACGGAACAACTAAAATTACGGCAAAAGGCAGTCTTATGCTCTCATATTGTGCCGCCAAAATCAGAAACACGACCAACAATCCCAGGATAACGGCGCTCAGCGATGAGCTGCCCACCTGTTTTTCCTGGTAGGCGGATCCGGTCCAGGACAAATTGAAACTATCTCCGAGCACCTCCCGGGCAACGTCTTCCACGGCGGCAATCGCCTCTCCCGACGTGTACCCCGGAGCGGGATTTCCCAAAATTTTGGCCGCCGGGAACACGTTAAATCTTTCCGCTATAACCGAACCGACCGTGGGAGTCAGTTTTACAAACGCAGACATCGGAACCATGGCGCCGGTTGCGGATTTTACATAGAGCTCGTTGATTTGTTCCGGATGCGCCCGATAATCTCCCTTGGCCTGCATCATAACTTTGTAGCCGCGTCCGTGTTTTGAAAAATCGTTTATATACATGCCGTTAAACGTGGCGGACATAGTCGCGTAAATTTCGTTGATCGGAACATTCAGCGATAACGCTTTCAGATTATCGACCTGCATTTTAAATTGCGGAGTACTTGCATTAAAGTTTGTGTTTATCCTCGCCAATTCCGGTCGCTTGGAAGCAGCCGCAATAAATTCTTTGACTTTTCCTTCAAGAGCTCGGGCGTCGCTGTTTCCTGTTTGCTGAATGTAGGCCTCGAATCCTCCGGTCGTACTCATGCCGACAATCGGAGGCGGACAAAATGCCATCACCGTCGCGTCGGTAACTCCCGCGCCGATTCCCATAACTTTTTGCGCCAGAGCTTTGGATGACTGATCGGGTCTTTCTCTGGTGCTCCAATCATTCAGGATAAAAAACATTGTGGCCGCATTGGTTGAAGCCGTTCCGCTCAGCATGTCGTAGCCGGCAATGTAGGCGCTCTCGCGAATATTCGGATCCCCGGACATAACCCCGGATATTTTCGACGTCACCTTGGAGGCTCTGTCGAGGGAAGCGGCCGGATCCATGATGGCGCAGGAAAAGAAAACGCCCTGATCTTCCTCCGGCAGCAAACTTCCCGGGGTAATTTTAAACAGAGTTACGGTCGCCGTAACAATCAACGTTATCACAATCAGCGAAGTTTTCAGGTGTCTCAGGAAAAATTCGACGCTTCCTGTGTAAAATCGGGTAAGTTCCGAGAACATCTCGTCGAATCGGCTGAAAAATCTGCCCTCCACCGCATTTTCCTCCGAATGTTTTTGCAAAAAAACGGCGCAGAGTGCGGGAGTGAGCGTCAAAGCACAAATTCCGGACAAAACGACGGAAACCGCGATGGTGATCGCAAATTGTCGATACATTGTGCCGGCCAATCCCCCCATAAACGAAACCGGTATAAAAACCGCGCACAAAATCAGAACGATAGCTATCAACGCGCCGCTCACTTCGTCCATTGCTTTCACCGTGGCGTCCCGGGCAGAAAGTTTTTCCGTTCTCATCAATCGTTCGACATTTTCTATGACGATAATCGCGTCGTCGACCACTATTCCGATGGCCAAAACCAATCCGAACAACGTCAGCGTATTTATGGAAAATCCGAGCATCATCATTCCGGCGAATGTTCCGATGATGGACACCGGAACGGCCAGGCACGGAATCAACGTCGCTCTCAAATTTTTCAAAAACAGCAGCACGACGCAAAAAACCAGCGCCATTGCTTCAAGCAGCGTTTTTATGACCTCATGCACGGAATTACGAACGAAATTCGACGTATCAAATATCGTTTTATGGCGGATTCCTTTCGGATAACGAGCCGCCAATTCCTCCAATTTCGCATCCACTCTTTCGGCGGTTGCCAGCGCATTCGCTCCCGGAGATAAAAAGATCATTATCGGAGTCGTATCCCGTCCGTCCGTCTTCGCCTGAACGTCGTAGGATTGCGAGCCGAGTTCTATATCCGCAACATCTTTCAGAGTCAGCGATGTTCCGTCCGAATTTGCGCGCAGAATTATATCTTCGAATTCTTTTACGGTTGAATATCTGGATTGCGCCACAATCAAATAACTTTTTTCAACTTTTACATTTGTCGGTTTTTTCCCGATGGCTCCGGCCGCACGCTGCGAATTTTGCGCCGCCACCGCAGCGGCAACTTCCGATGTGCTCAGCCCCAGCTTGGCCAATTTATCCGGCCTGAGCCAAATTCTTATCGAGTAGGCGTTTCCGTTCATAACCGAAGCGTCTCCGACTCCGTCAAGTCTTTTTAAATCGTCGACGATATTCAGCAGAGCGTAGTTTCCCAGGTAGGAGGCGTCGTAGCGATCATCATCGGAACACAGACAAATCATTTTCAAAATGGCCGAAGATCTTTTCATCACGGTTACACCGTATTTTCTTACGTCCTCGGGAAGAGACGCCATCACCATCTGAACGCGGTTGTTTACGTTGATCATCGCTTTGTCCGCATCTGCTCCGACCTTGAAGAAAACCTGCGTGGAAGACGTTCCGGCATTACCGGAAGCCACCGAGTTCATGTATATCATGTCCTCGACGCCGTTAACGGTTTGCTCAAGGGGAGCCAGCACCGATTCGGAAATTGTTTCCGCGGACGCTCCGGGATAGCTGGCCGAAATCATGATCGAGGGTGGAGTCAGATTCGGATATTGATCCACCGGAAGATTGTTTATCGATACAAAACCGGCTATCACTATAATAAGAGAGACGACGGATGCAAAAATCGGTCTGTCTATGAAAAAACGAGAGAACATTTTTAATTCCTCTCATCTTTTTTATCTTCGGATTTTTCGGCAACATTCACCTGTTGTCCGGGACGCGCCTTGATTATGCCTTCGGATATGACCGTTTCCCCTTCCTTGAGTCCGGAATTGACGATGACTTTATCTCCGACCGATTCCGCTTCTATCGGACGCACTTCGACAATATTATTTTCGCTCAGCGTGTACACGATGGCCCCGTCGGCGGTGGAAATCAGGGCTGACGGCGGAATCACGATTGCATCGCAGTATTCGGCGCCGAGCAGTTTTACTCTCACAAATTGACCCGGCAGCAGTAATTTTTGATTTCTGTCGTTCGGGATTTCCGCTTTTATGGAAACGCTGGAGGTTTGGCTGTCCTCGCTGCTGTCCACGAATATGATTTTACCGTTCTGAGGGTAAACGGAGCCGTCGGGCATGATCACTTCCACGAAGAAATTACCGGTTTTCGACAGTTTTATTTTTCCGTCCCGATAGCTCTTATTCATTTTACTCCACACGCTTCCGGATATGGAAAAATTTACGTGCAGGGGGCATATTTGCACCATCGAAGTCAGCAAACTCGATTCGCCGGTCGGGGATATTAAACTTCCGACGGATTGCGCCTCTTTTCTTGCGATTCCGGAAATCGGAGCTTTTACCTCCGTATATCCCAGGTTAATTTCCGCTTCGTGCAACGATCCTTCCGCAACTTTCATGTTCGCGCTTGCGCGTTCGTAGGCAGAAAGAGAATCGTCGTGTTCTTTTTGGCTGACTGCTCCGTCCTTGAATAATTTTTTCATGCGTTCGTAGTCCCGGGAAGTTCTGCGCAGTTCGGATTCGGCCTGGGCAAGCGTTCCCTGGGCTCTGGTCAGCGCAGCTTTGTAGGGCTCGGGATCGATTTCGAAAAGTTTTTCACCTTCTTTTATATATTGTCCTTCCTGGAATATTCGGGATTTAAGAATGCCTCCCACCTGGGCGCGTATTTGGATTTCCAGAGATCCGGTTATTTTTGCGGGAACTTCCACAATGAACGGAACGTCTCTTTTTTCCGCTCTGCTCACTCCGACAAGCGGCGAAGGAACCTGCACCTGCTGTTTTTCTTTGCATCCTGAAACAATCAGAAAAATTATCGGTAAAATACCGCTCCAAAGCTTTATCTGCACGAAAACCTCCCAAACTAAACTCACAAGAACCCGGGTAAAAGCTTATCTTACTTTCACCGGGCAAAGTCAATTAATATTTAGTTAATAACTCACCCGACGCATCGCAGGAACATCCACAAAGCGTGAGGAAAAACAAGGATAACGCGACATCCTCAGCACCACATCCTTAACCAAGCAATTTTTTTTCCGTCGGCAACCAAAGTCCGGAAAGCAACTACGCCTTTTTCCAATAAAACTCGAATCGATCAACAAATTGTATTAATTCAGAATTTTCATCGAAGAAGTCCATCAACCGAATACACATTAATTTACTACATTTGGCGGTAAGATTACCACCGGGGGTATAGCTAAGAAAAGGATCATTCGTTGATTTTTCCGTACCTTTAGTGTCCTTGAATGTAATATGAACTACCCTCAAATGTGGAAGTAAAGAACAATCGGAAAGTACTAAACCATGTTCCGTGGCAAAGGATTCAATTTTTTCTTTCAAGATAGAAAAAGAATCGACAGTTTCTTGACCGGATGATACTTCCTGCATTACGCCCTGATTCGGCAATTCACTCTGTCTTTCAGCTCCTTCCATTCCATAAACATCGCTTAACGTCAGAGCTACACAAAAACAACACAAACCGAACAATTGCAATATTTCCCTCATTTTTCCTTCCTTTTAATTGTTATTAGATAAAAATATACTACACAAAAAGACAAAAGTCAAGTAAAAATGTTTTTGCACCCGAAAAATATTAGGGCTTTTCCCGGATGAACTCTGTGAAAAAGATTCATCGGTGGCATCCGCCGAAGGAAAAACACTGGGATACACTTTTTGATTTTTCCTCGGGAGGATTCACGTTTTCACTTTCCTTCGGTTTTATATCTTCAGGGGGCTTCTCTTCGGATTTTACATTTGCGTAACTTTTTGGCACATATTTTGCATTATTATCGCTGCTTCCGTAGGATTTTATCCTATATTCTCCTGATCCTCCGTATCCTCTGCCTCGATAGTTGCGACTCAGGTAACGATTGGTTGCATCTCTCGGCAGGTATACATTTTTTACCGTGTATATTCTTTTCGAAGAATAGGCGGCGGATCTTCCGGATTTTCTTCGACGCTCCGATTTGCTTTTCGATTTATTTTGGGCATCTTTTTCCTTCTTGCTTGCGCCGTCAGCCTCATTATCATCGTTGTTATCGACATCTTCTTTCACCGAATCTTCTTTCGTAGAATTCTTTTTCACGGAATTTTCTTCTTCCGTCGAATCTTCTTCCTTCGATTCATCCGTTTGCTTTTTTTTAGATTTCCTCCGCTTTTTTGCATGGTCCACGTGTTTGTTTATGCTGAGAACATTGTCAACAATCGATCTCACGTGCTTTTTTCTGACTTGCGGAGGAATCGCCTTTGCTTTAGGTTCGTTATCGGCCGATTCTTCGGTAGAATCCTCTCCGTCAGAATTATCTGAGCTCTCTTCGCCTTCTTTACTTTCGGCTTCGTTGTTTTCTTCATCGCTTTGTTCTTCAAGGGAAAAAACGAGTTGTCGGGAATTGTTTGTGTTTACTCCCAAAAATATTAATAAAAGAAATATCAATAAAAATCTAAACATAGCATGATTATATCACCCATATATTACTATGGGGTTAATTTTTACGACACAGAGAATTATTTCGGACAGCTTACCACCCGTCGGATCTTTTTTATCTGAAATTTAAATTTCCCTTTAAATCGTCTTTTTAAGTATTTATGGTAATATTTTTGCGTCATTGCGAGCGGAACGAAACAATCCAGGGCTTAAATTTAAGCAAATTTAAAATCTGGATTGCCGCGTCGCTTCTTGCAATGACGAAATGAAACACTCAGTCAAATACGACGGGTAGTAAGAAGAGCAATTTTTTGTTAAAATCCGAGCCATATTTCAAAACGGCGAAGATTGCGTGAATCATTTTTCCCTGATTGTGGAATATTTTCGATGTGCGATGAAAACCTCACCGTTTTTTATCGCGCATTTTTTAGAAAACAATATCTTAGTTTCCCGATTTAAATCATTTTTTAATAAAAACAAGGTATATTCCCGTACTATCCGGGAGACGCAGTGCTATGGGAGTCGAAACATTGAATTGTTTCAATTCATCGCTTTCCATCGCGCAAGCTTGGCTTCTGGTATATTCAAACAAAAGCTCCGGAGTTAGCTTATGATCCCGTTTATATTCCATATTAAACAAATCTTCAAAGCTCCATTTCTCTTGCAACTCCTCAACTACTAATTGGCATTCAAAAACACGACTATACGTCATTCCAGAAGAAGCAGGCTCCCAATTTCCAGCCTCATATATTTTTTTTCTCGCATTCAGACTAAGTCTTTCTAATCTTTTATCACCCGGGTGTTTAACAAAAAAACGTAAACAATAGTACATAGGATCTATCATATTTCCCCCCCACGGAGCAGCAACGTATCCGTATTGAACACACGAATATACGTCGTTGGTTATAAATACGTCAAACAGTGTGTCTATCTCTCTTGCAGCTTCAATGGAAATACAGGGTGAGTTAAAAGAAGACACAAATATTCCTCCCGGACGCAGGACATCCCAAATGCCCCGCATTAGAGGTGCTGCAGCCGAAGGCATAACATTAGGTATAACATTGAAATCATCAACTATGTATCTGAAAGTTTCTTTTAATCCGGCGTTCAACATTAATTGCCATGTTAATACATCACAAGCATCCAGCCTGAGACCTACACCGACATCCCCAAATAAAACATCCATAAATATCCAATATAGTTGAGGAAATCTGTGGGCATATTCTTCTTTTACAATCCAATTATAAAGCTCGAGCCTTTCACGATCTTCCTCGCTGATCAATGTATGATCATATTTTGGTCTTCCGGAATCTCCGATTACAAGACAAACCCCCATTTCACCGGGTGGTACTCCACGAACCTGTAATGCGAAACTGTCTACTAACCTTTCCTTTTCTTGCGGAGACATTTTTCCGATGGCTTTGATAGCAGCGGATATATCACCATGCTGATCCATAGCCAATGTGTCCGCATATCCGACTACAAAAATCGTAAGCAATGAAAGACAGGCAATGCTTCTGAAACGCTCTATTATATTTATATTTTTTATCATTTTAAATTCCCCAATAAACATGTTGTGTATTGTAATAGAAATTTTTTTCAAAATCAAGCCTTACCACCCGTTGGATCTTTTTTTATCTAAAATTTCAATTTCCATTTGAATTGTCTTTTGCGGTATTTATGGTAACACTTTCGCGTCATTGCGAGCAAAGCGAAGCAATCCAGGACT
>JAISCG010000019.1 GCA_031265715.1 Holosporaceae bacterium
CAGGGCATTTTCCTAGAGGAGGGAAGAGGTTTTAAATTTTTCAAACAAACTACTGCAATCGAGTGAGAATCTGTAGATGGCGTCTCTAAAATTACTGATTTTCCAATGTTTTAGCAAAAGCATAGCGAAATCGACAATACACGAAAAAACAAACGGTTTAACAATTTTCACGCTGAAATCCTCCAGGCACAATCATTCTCTTATTTTTCGAACAATTATACCACGCTAAAAAACGAATTTTCCTTATTTCGCGTTCATTTCATCTTGAACAATCATTTTAAATCTCACAATTTTTTCAGATTTTCTTCGACGTAGTATTTAGTGAATTCGTAGTCTTTCCAATAGACAGCTTCGAAAATTTTCAGGCTGTCTTCAAAATACGCTCTCATGCCGTTTTTTTCTTCCGCAAAAGCGTTTTGTCGAACCAAATAATCGAATTCATTCTGCGGAACAATTTCTCGGCACAATTCTTTCATCAGAGAAAAGAATTTTTTAAAATATTCTTTTGCGGATCGCAGGTCGCCCCGGCGATATTTGATAAATGCCGCGTGATAATAGCAGGTATTGAAAAACAGATCGCAATAATGATTGCGTTCTCTGTTTTTTATGGCAAACGTTTCTTCGCAGGCTCGGGAAGCTTCTTCCCATCGATTAAGTCTGATCAAAGTTTCCGCTTCGTGCATTTTCAGGCGAAACAGGTAATCGGAAATCATTGCTTTGGAAAATATCTCTTTGGCCTTCATAAAATGATCATACGCCTCTTGCACTTTGTTTAGTCTCAGATGTGAAAGCGCTCGTTCCCTGAAGATCATTCCCCGGGCGCGAAACATTCTGTTGTCCATTGAAGACAGCGTCTTGATTAAATCTTCCGCTTCTTTTCCTTCCCTCAGGGATAAATCATATTTTCCGAGGGCATTGTAAATTCCGCTTAATTTGCTTTTGTATACTATTAAATGGCGGGTATGTTGTTCGCTTTGGTGAATATCCTGACTCAAAATATCAATGGCCTTCTGTATGATATCCACGGATTTTTGAGCATTTCCGCGATTAATTCCTTCCATAAAGTAATTAAATGCTTTTTCCGAATAAATATCGGCGCGCACAAAATTTGCTTTAGCGACCTGTTCGCCATAATGGTCTAAAACCTCAATACCTTTATCAAAATTCCTATTGGCCTCGTCAAATTTATTATTTCTGGTATAAATCGATCCGATCAAACGATAATTGCGAGCCAACTCCGGGGGATGAGTTTGGAGTTTAGGTAAACTTTTAGACAGATATTTCATGGCTTCTTCATTTTTGCTTATCAGCGCATAAACTCTTCCTATTCTCAAATTCAAGAGAGCCAAGGCCGTTTCATCGAGATACTTGCATCTTTCGTTGATGTCCGAAATCTGCTCATAATATTGGAGCGATTCAGCAGCAGTGCATTCTTTCATGCTATAAATATCACCTATTGCAGACAGCAAATCTATTTTGTAATTATCAATATTTTGTACTTCCGCCTGATCTATCCTGTGCAAAAATGCTTTTAAATGAGGAATTAACCTGCGCAAATCGGGATAATTCGCATCCAGATATTCATATGGAGTAAGAACGGATATCATCTTATCTATGATTTGTTTTTTCTCCGCCGGACTCATTTTTTTTATAAGATAATCCGCCCCGATGCTTTGGGTGTTTCTGTGAATGGAAATATTATCGTCTTTAAAGGTAATCATTGAATATTGTTTCAGATAGGAAATCAAATTATCGACTATGAACGCCCCGGTCATTTTTCGCAAAATCTGCAACGGTATTTCCTGCGAATCCAGAAAACATATCGTCGCCAGTAAAGGCAAGAACAACTTGTTTTTTCCGAGAATTTCCCGGAAATTGGACGTTACTATTCCGTATCTTGTTTTCTCGTAATCGGTGCATTCGGATATAATCTTTTGATTCATTTTCACAAATTCTTCCGTCGTCTGTTGTGTATATTTCAGATATTTCTCCGGCGAAATTCCGGTATTTTTGACATAGTAGGCGGCGGATGAAACATCCAACGGGTATCCCGGAATTTGTTCCAAAAATTTTTGCACACTTTCACTTTGAGAAATTTCCAATATATCGCGAAATAATTTTTCCTTTTCTTTATTTTCCAATTCTCCGATCGGAATAACGGTTATTTCTCCCAAGTAATTTACGGTTTTGATATTTTCGTTTCGTGTTGTAATGATGACTTTGCCTTTTCCCCATATTTTGGAATCTCCGAGGTGAAAGTCTCTCAGATAATTAAAGCTTTCGAGATTATCAAATATTAACACCCAGTTCGACAGTTTCTTCATCCTGTTTCGGACGAAATGAAGCAACTGTTTATGTTTTTTAGATTCGTCCAATATTCCGTTGATAAACTCCAAACTTTTTTTATCTGAATCGTCGATTGCAAGTTTATAGGCGAGATCGGAGATACAATTTTTCAACGTGCTTTCCGTTTCCGCATTAATTTCGTATTTTAATTCTGCGTTTAGTTTTCCTGAATATTTCCTCGCAAGAGTCGTTTTTCCGGCGCCGCCGCATCCGACAAGTGCAACCATTGTAATATTGCGTTTTTCTGCAAAAGCGAGATCCGCCTGTTTTTCTATGCTTTCTCTTGGTAAAAAATATTTAATTGAAAATGATTCGTCCTTATTTTCGTTTTTTAAATTACCGATAATTGCCGACAGAAAAAGTGCGATCGCCATTACCGCATGCTTTACATATTTAAAACGTTTTCCGGAAGTAGGTGCAATGAAAACTTTCATTTTTGAGATTTTTTCGTATCTTGAACACAATTCTTCCATCAATCCGCTTTCTTTTAGCAAACCGACTACGGTTTCTCTTGCGACGCAATTGCTTTTTATGAAAATATTGCGCACATGCGTTTCCACTGTTTTGGGAGAAATATTCAACAGATTTGCAATTTCTTTATTTGAGCATCGTCCCACAATGCACGCCAACACATCCAGCTCTCGACAAGAAAGAGATTTACAAGACTCAAAAAAAGCTTTTTTCCTCGAAAAAACTTCCGGTATTACCGATTCAATCTCATGTATAATTCCGTCGATCATTACGATCCTCCTCCTCTTGCTTACATTTTTTACAAAATAAAAGCGAAAAAGGAATCACATAAAATCGATTAGGTGTATCACATAAAATCAATTAATGGATGATTTTTTATTGAAAAATGAAAAAAACAGATGGAGTCACGAAACCCCATCTGAATCGAATAATTCTAAGAAGACGATAAATTGCGAAAAAGGGCTATGGAATTAATTTATTCCGTCAAAATCACATCCTATTCGTCTACATATCCCCTTGGTCGGTCAGACTCTCCTACTCTGAGATCAAAATGTGGAAGCTCTCTATTTGGTATACAACCGGATTTGCTCTTTGACAGTTCATCATATATTTCCGGCACGAATATACTTAGGCTACGGTATGCGCTGAAGGTTTCACCAAAATATCTCGCCTCTAGTACACGGGACGTACCCCAGAAGAACCCCCCCACACAGGGCGAAAAATCTTCGCTACGCCAATAGTTTATAGTATTAATAGCGTACTTAAGTGAAGTCAAAACCGGTTGCCAAAGCGCCAACTTTTCATCTCGACTAATTGAAGGATTGTTCAAATTATGAAGCAATTCCGTTAAGGTACCTCTTAATATTTCTACTCCCTCCACAAAGTTTACCTTTCGTCCCTCCGGTTCCGCGGACGTAACCAATTTAAAAAAAACAGATTCCGGCAAGGTGTCACGAAGTACTCCATGATGCAGCCTTCCCAAGCGCGGCCAGTCATCCGGATATACCCCGTCCGGAATTCTATAATCGATTGTATCGCCCATCTTCACGCCAAGAAAACGTACTTCTTTGTGTTTTACACAACCGCTGTCGCTGGCAACCAATTCAGCACGAGTCTTAACCATGAACGCTTTTACTTTCGTCATGCCTTCCATTCTTCTACGCCCACATTCATCAAGTTTATTAAATCCACGAGCAGCCCAATAGTCAAAAGTATTCAACATATTCTGTGCGGAAGATATAATCGCATCACAGATAATTAATTTATTACCCAAAGAAATTGTTTCGTTGTTCAACTGATGTATTTCCAAGCTTTGTACCATGCCGTAGATTCTATCGGATGCATCTCTATGCCATTCTTCTTTTGTCACTACTTCGCTGCCGTTGTGGATTGGAATGTTTATTTTTGAACAAAATGAATAGCCCCAAACAAATGTTCCTTCATAATTATAAAACGGCACTCGTTCCGGACAAACTCCTTCCGGAATTGCATCCGGGGAAGGAATCATGCCCCCGGCGGCCCAAAAACCTAAAAACGCTCCAACCAAACAAAAAGATTTTAGCATGTACTCCTCCAATGTTAACTTCGGAGCACATGCTATCATAGCGATCTCTATTTTATCAAGATATTTTTTAAATCAATTTTAAAAAATAACGATTTATCTTTTTCTAAAATTTTTTCGCACAGTTCTTTATTCTTATCCGGATCAAAAAGACTGATACCGGGCTTACATAGTGCTTCTAACTTTTTAAACCACTTGATAAAGTTATAAAATACCACAATTTCATAGGGAATTACCGATTCTTCTATGTGACATTCAGGCAGTAACTTTAAATGTCCTGAAAGGTTTATCTCTTCCTGCGATCCGCTGCAGTTGGGTAATTCCAGAAGAAAATTCGGCCAGGATTTCAGATCGGAAAATTTCATATCATTTCCCGACGCCTGCCATTCGCATACCAAAAGGCGTTCTGCATTTTTCGTCCATTCCATTAGACTTAAAATGCTGTGCAACAGATTTCTTCCGACGTGATTATCAGCAATTTTCAAAAAAGACAGCATAAACATTTTTGTGAAAGTCATGGAAAAATGATTTTCATGTTTGCTGTCGAAAAAAATGATGGGTTTTTCCCCCTCAAAAAACTTCCTGACAAACCAACGAGTTGTCTGATTAACAGAAACATCGAAATATGGGATCTGCTCCAGATAACAGGAAAGATCATTAACCGTCTCATCCTTATCCAAGTTTTTGAATTCATCACTTAGCATCCCATCTGAATTGAGAATTGGAAAATCTCTCATTTTTTTTGAAGAAAATCCGATTCTTCCATCAATTCCATACATAAGCGCGGAAATGCTCAACGGATGAAAATCTTCTTTTGTCTGCGACAGCAATGGCGGCAGTGCCCGTTTTATCGAAGTATGTCGAATGAACTTTTGGGTACAAGGCGGGAATTCAACCGAAAACCCGGCTTCCGCATTAATTAAACCGCCGCCCCATAATAAAGCTAACGCTATTTTTTTCAGATTATTATTTATAGTCATGTTTGTCCTCCACTAATTTAAAAACACAACTT
>JAISCG010000070.1 GCA_031265715.1 Holosporaceae bacterium
CAAATCTTGCTGCTTTAGGTACTGATGACGAAAAATACAAACGCGACTTGAAATTTAAAGATCGTCTTACCGGATTATTGCTGAGAGCACAAATTGGATTTGATTATAGAAAACCTCTAATCACTGAAAATACATACAGAAATACAATCATAAGAACAGCGACCGGAAAAGGAGCGGTCACGCATTTAGATGGAGCATGGTTTAAGCAAGAGTTATGGGTAAAAGCCAATAAGCTTGTAGTTGACTGCATTGGATTGCTAGCAAGAATCGGATTTTTACCAAAAGCAGAAGTCGAAGAATGCAAAACAGCTCTTAAAACAAATATTCAGCAGCTCTGTATACTACTACCGTCGCAAAAGGGCAGAAATCCCGAGCACCCGGAAATTTGCTTGGATAAAGACACAAAGATCAAGGTTGGAAGAAGTCTCGACAAGGCACTAGAAACAATAAATGCGTACATAGCCGGAATAGAAAATCCGCCTGATGATCCGTCTGAAATCCTAACCGCCGAGGGAAATATTGTCGTTAGCACGCAACAGCCTCCGCGATAGGTGAAAAATAATTCATTTACACGGAAACGAAGGAGCCCCCCTTAAAATGATCGCTCAAAAATCTTGACTTTTTGGCCGTGATTGTGATATAATCATCTCAGGTGTAGTGATTGTATAACAACTGATGACAGATAAATTTATGGATATTGAGATAACAACCGAGTATGCGAGTCCTTTGCTGAACACCGGCTTTAAGATGCTGATGTCGCTTGACGGCGAGGGCGGCGACAGTGTTGCAGTTTCCATACTTAATTCGCTAGTGCCTGATTTTCGAGACAATCCCATCAAATCTTTGAAGGCGGCTCATGTGGATCTTCCCGTTATAAAAGAGGAAGAATCTTGTCCGCTCAGCATGGATTATCACGCCATAAACGAGCGCGGCGAGCATGCGTTGGTGGAAATTCAGCTGAAAAGGCACATCAGATTTGATGAGCGAGCTCTATTTTACGCTGCTCGGGTTTATTCGAATCAGCTTAAGGCTAGTGATTTGGCCGCCGGAAGTTGGTTTAAAAAATTAAAAAAGACCTATTCGATTCAGATCGTAAATTATAATTCGAATCTGGCCAGAGGCATCAACGATCCTGAATTGCAAGATACTCTGATAGATCGAGTAGCTCAACATCCGATGAAGGATGAAGACTTTATCAAGCACTACGTCATGACGGACAGGTTTTCCGGTCAGGAGATCGATCATCTGCAACTAATTCAGGTTGAGTTGCCGCGGGCGGATGCGCTGATGAATTTATTCCCGCCGACTCGGGATTTTACGGTGCAACAGTGGTGGCTCAGCATTTTTAGACACACGAATGAATACACGTCGAAGTATATAGAAAAGCTTTATAGGGAGGAAATCATGCCACATGAAATTTACGAAGGTCTGGGACGCATAAAATTCGATAAATGGGATCCAACTATGCAATCTTCCTATACAAAAGATTTACAGGAAATTCATAAATTCTACGCTCCGCAAATCGCCATGGACATAAACGAAGCCAGAATTGAAGGCATCGCTATCGGTGAAAAGAAGGGGAAAGCTGAGGAAAAGAGAGAAATGGCATTGAATGCCGTAAAAATGGGATTGTCTGTCGAACAAGTAGCGCAGTTAACAGGTCTTTCTGTCCAGGAGATCGAAAATTTAAATAACGCCCATAATTAAGCAGAAAACAAAGGGGAAAAATAGCTTGGGGCATGTTTCAGCGGGTTTATAGGCGTTGTACCTTAGAGGGTATTTTTCTCTACTTTTATTCTTATCAGAATCATATTTTTCACATTTATCTCACACAAAATATCTCGTAACGATAGTCATTAATTTTTCATGATTAAGTTAATGATTCTTTATTCTATTGTATATTTATCCAGCAGCGACGCAGTTTTTTTAAGATGCTCCGGCGACAGGTGCGAGTATCTTTCGGTCATAATTGTGGTCGAGTGTCCCATCAGTTCTTTTACGACAAACAAGTCCGCCCCCTCCATCATAAGCCAGCTTGCGTAAGAGTGTCTTAGCGTGTGAAACACAACTTCTTGTCTCGAATCAGTAATGCCTTCGTTAAACCCGAGTTCGTTTATTACTCGAAAGAATACTTTGGGGAGATTTTTAAACTTTTCTCCTTCTTCTGTTTTGAATACAAGCCCGTTGCTGTTCGGCTTTTTTAGGTCTTTTAGTAATTTTTCTGTTTCTTTCGTTAGGGGGATATGTCGAGTTTTATTATTGTTCTTGGTATCAAACAACGTTATGAATTTTGTTTTAAAATTTATATTTTCCCAGCATAAAGAAAATACTTCTCCGAGTCTGGCTCCAGAATACATAGAAAAAACAGTCATGTCATGAACTTGTTTGTTGCGCTCTTTCAGAACTTCCAATAATTTTCGTGCCTCTTCTGCGCTTAGGAATCTTGTTCGCCTGTTATCAAACTTTGGAATAGTTACTTTTTCAGCAACGTTATCTTTTGTGTACAATTCTCTGCTTTTAGCGAAGTTAAGTACTTGCCTGACGAAAGCCTTTAGAAGTCTTGCGGTTGCCGGTTTTTTGTTTGAGGATAAAGCTTTATCTATGATGATTTGAATGTCATCTGTTTTTATTGTATCTAGCGGCTTGCTTCCGATCGTTTCTTTAAACCAATTTTCATAATAGCCGATCTCGTTCCTGCACGTTTTTGGATCCTTTTTTGTTTTTTGGGCTGGTATGTACATCTCATAGACTTGAGAAAATGTTATAATTTTGCTTTCTTCTTCCTTGGTTTTTGCTTCCTCTTCTTCCTTTTGCTTTTGTGCTTGCTCGCGTTTTTCGGCAAGCGTGCGAGCACCTTCTCCGGTTTTACTGCTCTCCTTTAATTTAAATAATATTTCTCCCGCCTTTTTTTCAGACCACCCCTCAGATGCCCATCCAAGTCCCTCTTCTTTGTCTTTCCTATTTAATTTATATCTTATATAAAAGTATTTATCTTTTTGCTTTCCATGC
>JAISCG010000125.1 GCA_031265715.1 Holosporaceae bacterium
ATATATTTCACGATTTTATCGGAAATTACCGAAGCTTCCTCCTCGGTCAGAGTTCTGTTAACGGCGTCCAACGTAACGGAAATTCCGATGGATTTGTGGGTGATATCAAAATCAAAACAATCAAATATGCTCACATCGCTGATTAATTGATCCAGTTTATAAATCGAATTCACCGTATTTCCGATGTAAGTTTTCGCCGGAAAAAGGAACGCAAAATCGCGGACGATTTTCGGAAATACCTTTTTGTTAAAAGCGGTCGATCGCGTGTTAAACAGCGGCAATTGTTCCGCAAACACTTCGAAACAGACTATTTTTTCGCGAATATCGAACAATTTCTCGATTTTCGGATGTAATTCCCCGAAATACGCGAGTTTTTTTCTGCCGGACATGATCGTTCCGCTTCGAGAAGAATGGTAATAGGACGGCGCAGTGTCGGTGGTCGTCAGGGACTTATCATCGATTCCGCAATAATTCAGGATCGCAATAACATCGCCCTTTACGTCGAATACGTCAACTTTGCGATTTTTCCTCAGCCAATTTCTACCGAAGGCGTCTCCCAGACGAATTCCGGAAATATTAAGTTCCTGATTGCAGGCATCAAAAAACACATTTCCCGATTCAAATAATCCGGCGCTTGTCTGTCCGTAGTTCAACGCACGCACGACGCTCGATAACAAAGTCGGAAGCAAAGACGGCCTCATCACGCTGAGATCAACGCTGATGGGATTTATCAAACTGATGAGGTTTCTGTTTTCCCTGAACACCTCCGCGTGATCTTTTTTAATAAACGAATAGGCGACGGTTTCCGAAAGTCCGCGCGCCGCCAACATTTTCTTTATGCCGATGACCTGACTTTTTCTTTCGAAAACTTTATCTTTTCCGAAAGAGAGCGATTCTATCGCCTGGGGAACTATGCTGTCATAGCCTGATATTCGAAGAATTTCTTCAACCAAATCTTCCTCGATGCCAAGATCCGACCTCCAGCTCGGCGTCAGAAAAGTTGATTCATTTTCTTTTGATTCAACTTCTTTCAGTCCGAGTTTTTTGAGAACAAGTTTTGCCTTGTTCCAATCGATGTCGCTGCCGCTTATGCTTTTCAGTCCGGATTTTCCGAAAGAAATAGTGCAATTATCCGTCGGTTGTTCTCCGATGACGCAGATTTCGCTCGCCTCTCCTCCGCAATTATCAATGATAAGTTTCGACAGTCCCTCCAATCCGCTGACGCAGGCGCTTCTGTCAACGCCTCTTTCAAACCTGGAGCGGGATTCGCTGGTAATGTTCAGCAGGGATCCTGTTTTCGAGACGAAAATCGAGTCAAACAAACCCGACTCGATTAAAATATCGGTGGTGTCTTCGTCGCAGGCGGTTCTTTTTCCGCCCATGACTCCGAGCAAACACAGCGGGGATTTGTCGTCTGCCGCAACCAGCATATCCGAAAGCAACCTGTGCCGATTTCCTTTGATGTCCTCAAAAACCTCTGCGGTTTCGGCAAAACGGATGCGAATGTTTCCCTCCGTTTTTTTCAGATCGTAGATATGGTTCGGCCTTCCGCTGTCCGCCATCCACCAATTGGACAGATCCACCAAGGTCGAGATGCTGTTGAGGCCGGCAGATTGCAGCGCCTCCGTCAACCATTCCGGGCTTTTTCCGTTTTTTACTCCGCGGATTACTCTGAATGCGATGATCGGCGCGTATTTGCAGCCGGAATCGCTGTTGTTGCGATGAATTTTGAGCGGAAATTCAAAAAATGTTTTGCAGGGAATCGGATCATGCACGAGAAATTTTCCGGCTCCGGCCGCCGCCAAATCCCGGGCTATTCCCTTAACCGAAAAACAATCGCCGCGATTAGGCGTAACGGATACATCCAGAGATCCTCCGTCATATCCCAGAGCATCCCCCACTGACACGGAAAGGTTTGTGTCGGGATCGATTTCGATGATACCGTCTTCCTTGGAAGTCAGAGCAAGTTCGTCCGCCGAGCACATCATGCCTTCGCTGACGATTCCGCGAATCTTGCTTTTTTTCAGAGTTTCTCCGGATGACGGAATTATGGCGCCCGGCACGGCAAGCACGGTTTTCAGGCCGGTTCGCGCATTTTTGGCTCCGCACACAATATTAAACTCGTTTCCGTCGGCGTCCTCCACGGTGCACACTTTTAAACTATCCGCGTCCGGATGTTTTTGGGCGTTTTTTATCTGCACCAATTTAAAATTTTTAAAAATCGAAGACGGATCTTCAACACTTTCTACTTCCAATCCTATCGACGTCAATTTTTCCGCAATTTGCAGAATATTCAGCTCCGTAGCCAGGTGGCGCCTAAGCCAGTTAAATGAAAAACGCATTTCGACTCCTGTATTATTTTGCAGAATGACTGAAACCAAAAGTATTTAGCCAACGCTCGTCAAACTCGAAATAGCCCCTCAAATCCGGTATTCCGTATTTCAGGGAGGCCAACCTTTCCAATCCGAAACCGAACGCTATTCCATGGTATTTGCTCGAATCTATATTTCCGGATTTCAGAACATTCGGGTGAATGGTGCCGCATCCGCATATTTCCAGCCATTTGTTTCCGACTCCGAATACTATTTTTCCGTCGCGAATTTCGTAGTTAATATCCACCTCCGCGGACGGTTCCGTAAACGGAAAAAAGCTCGGACGAAATCTCAGGCGCAGACTTTTTACCTCAAAAAATTTTCTCAAAAAATCCGTAAGTATCCATTTTAAATGAGAAAAACCGACGTTTTTATCGATCATGATGCCTTCGATCTGACTGAACATCGGGGTGTGCGTGGCGTCGTAATCGCTGCGATACACTCTCCCCACGGAAAAAAATCGCATGGGCGGGGTGTTTTCCCGCATCGCGTAAATTTGCACCGGAGAAGTGTGGGACCGCAGCAGTTTTCTCCCGTTTTCATCGGCAAGTTTGTGCACGTAAAACGTATCGTGCATGGCGCGCGCCGGATGATGATCGGGAACGTTCAGCGCCGTAAAATTAAAATACTCGCTTTCGATGTCCGGTCCGTCGGCAAAGGCAAAACCGTAGGATGATAAAATATTCGAAACCTCTTCCTCCACCTTGGTCAGGGGATGAATTTTTCCGACGTTCTCGGAGCGAGGAGGCAAAGATATGTCGATGAACTCAGATCTCATCCTTTTGTCCAGCTCTTTCATTTCCAGCTCGCTGAATTTTTCGTTCATTTTTTTTGTAACGATATCTTTCAAAGAATTAATTTCCGCTCCCAGGAGACGTTTCCGGTCGCCTTCCAGAGTTTTCAGCTGCTTCATAACTTCGGTGATTTTGCCGTTCTTTCCTAAAATCGCACTTTTGAGTGTTTCCAATTTTTTGAGGTTGTCGCAACTTTGTATTTCAAATAGGCAACTTGCCCGCAATTTATTCGTTTCAAGCAACTTCTCCTCCGTTTTTACTGCCAAAACAACTCGGCGCGAAGTATAGCAGAAAAAGCCTATTTTTAAAACGGTGTTTTTTATTTCGGCTTTTTACGGGATAATTACGTTTGCGTTAAAAAAAAGCTTGTCAATCTATTAACTTTTTACTATATTGTGGTAGTATATTGGGGAGCAGGTGATTTTATCATGAAGAGAATTTTAAAAGCGTTAGCGGTTTTGTGTATAGGTTTTGATGTTTCTGCGAAAACTTCCGTTGAAATAAACGGGCATTGTTTTTGGGGGGACCACGGAAGTTCGGCGGCTTCTTCGGATTCCGGAGAGTCGATCACTTTTACCATAAAAAATCTCGGGGGACAAAAGAATCAATTTTCAATAGAGGTTCTTCTCGAAGGGAAGGACGGTACAAAAACGGATTGTTCCGACAACTTTATCTTTGGATTAAATAATATTTATATACAACCGAACGGCGCTGAAAATATAAAATTGATACCTTTTTTTACAGAAAAAATGCCGGAGGGAAAATATTTGCTCAGGGTGATCAACAAAAACACCAAAGAAAATGTTTGCGTTCACCTTATGGATGTCAAGCAGCCAGAACTCGGAAATTCGAAGCACGTTGCCATCCAGCGCAAGCCGAACGGCATGCTTCACGCAACCGTTTCTTCAAAAAATTAAAACAGTTTCTGTCCGCAGCACGGCCGAGAGTCGATGTCGATCGAAGTCGGCTGCGTTGGACAGACACCAAAACACTCTGCAACAAAATCCAAAATTTCGGATATGGGGGAAAGTCATTTTTTGCATCCTCAAAAATCAAAAAATGACAATTCCCGCTATCGAAACTTTTCAAGCCGAGTAAACAAAAACCTACTAACCCCGGGGATTTTACCCGAGGTTGTTTGCAATGTTATTCAGCTGCGCCAATATCTTGTTGCCTATTACTTTCATACCTGCGATAGCAACGACGGCAATCAAACTGGCAATCAAAGCGTATTCAATCGCAGTTGCACCTTTCTCGGATCTTTTTAAAACTTTCAACACCTTCGCCAACATAATCACAACTCCTCATCTAAAACAACAAATTCATAATAGGTGTATTAAATATGATCAAGGTTACTAATGTGTTAACTGCATCAAGAAAAATCACTTTTTTTTGAGGTGATCCTAATTTTCTCAGCAATAAACCGCTTTCGGCATCCTTTCAAAGGGAAAAGACGGAAATTCGCACAGATCGATCAGAGGCTTAAATTTCTTTTGCAAATTTCTGAACGAAGCCGCGAAAAGAAAACCCTGTCCGATATCGGCACTGCAATCTTTAACGCAATCCAGATGATCCTGAGATTCGATGCCCTCCGCAACGACTTCGCACCCGAGATCATGGGAAATATTGACGCAATGCCGCATCAGAGTCCTGGCTTTTTTATCCGTCGGAGCCTGCTGTACGAATTTTTTATCAATTTTCACGATATCTATCGGAAGCTCGTGCAGAAAAGATAAACTCGAGTATTCCGTTCCGAAGTCATCCAGGGCAATTCTGATATTATAATTCCGCAGCAGGCACAGCGTTCTTTTGGCTATGCATAAAGACCCCGGGCTGGTATTTTCGCTCACTTCCAGCACTATGTTGGATCCGTCTATCTGCTCTTTTTCCAAAACCTTTAAAAAAGACGCACAGAAATTCGGGTCAATAACGTCTTGCACGGTCATATTAATAAATAATTGGAAATTATTGCAATATTTATTCGAAGACGCTATTCTGTCCAAAATATACGATGCGCTCGGATAGTCGGCGGAGTTTTCTTTTCGATAGAGTGCTTCGTATCCGAAAACTGTATCGCTGCCGAGATAAATCAACGGCTGTAATTTTATTCTATTCATTGTATCTGTTTTTCCCGTTTCTTAATATATACGGAAGTTTAATAAAAAATCAAGATCTTTCGAAAAATTTCCCTAAATTATTTATAGAAAGTGTCACATATGAAGGCCTGCCGTGACAGCATTGCGCGATATTTCTCGTTTCTTCCATTCTGCGCAGCAACGAATTCATTTCCTGCAGGGAGAGTTTTTTCCCCGCTCTCAGACTTCCGTGACAAGACATCGTTGACAGAATGCGGTGAATCTTTTCTTCCGGAGAGTGAGCTTCTCCGAAAGCGGTCAGCTCTTCGGCTACGTCGTTCAGCAGAGATTTTGCATCGCAACTTCCCAGAATCGCCGGAAGAGCCGTAACCTGCACTAGATCTTCCGCTATTTTTTCATAATGCACCCCGAATTTCAGCAAAAATTCGGCATTTTTCTCCAGCAGCTCGACCTGAGATCCTTTCAGGGAGCAAATTTCAGGCAGCAGCAACGTCTGGGAATCCGGGGAAAGATTGTCCTTCAATTTTTCGAGCGTAATCCTTTCTGCCGCGGCATGTTGATCGACGATTACTAAATTGTCTCCGTTTTCGGCGATAATATAAGTCTCGCCCAGCTGACAGACGGCATTTCCCAGCTCGATAAATTTCTCCCGTGGTTCTTCCGGCGTTTCCGGTTTCACCTCCGCCTTTATAGTTTGAGGGACATCTCGAGGCTGCGAAAAAAACCGGTCGCGATTTTCAATTTCCGCTTTTTTTGGAGCAACAAAATTGAAAGATTTTGGAGCAGATTTATATTCCTGCGAAACCGTCGGATGCGTTTTTATCGTACTGAAATTATTGATAACTTCCGTCGATACCCTCATCGCTCCGAACGACGTAAGCGCTTTTTTCAGTTCGGACAGTATAAAAAAACGAACTTTTTCGCTTTCGCGGAATCTTATTTCCACCTTCGCCGGGTGAGCGTTTACGTCAACCTCATCATGGGGCATATCGAGAAACAGCACAGCTGCGGCGTATCTTCCCGGGGGAACGAGTCCGGAATACGCAAATTTGAGTGCACCGGCGAAAATTTTATCTTTCACGAATCTGTTATTTACGAAAAAATATTGGTACCCGGCGGAGGATTTATTAAAAGTCGGAACACCGGTGAATCCTCGCAGTCGAAAATTACCGTTTTTCGCGTCGACGGCGAAGGTATTTTCGATGAAAGATTCGCCCATCACGTCTTTTACGCGTTTTTGCGGATCGTCCGTTTTTTCATAGAAAAATTTCCGCCTGTCTCCGTCGAAAAACTGAAAAGTTACCCCGGGAAACGAAAGCGCCGTGCGAAAAAAAACTTCGCAGCAATTATCAAGTTCGGCCGCGTCGGATTTCAGAAATTTGAGGCGAGCCGGCGTGGCAAAAAACAGATCGCGCACCTCGATCAGAGTTCCGCGGCTACGCCGGGTCGGAGTCAATCCGAGATTTTGCGATCCTTCGAGATTCAAAGTCCACGCTTCCCCGGAGGAATCGTTCGCCGACGTTATCGAAACCCGGGAAATCGATGCAATCGAGGGTAACGCTTCGCCTCTGAAACCGAAAGTGTGAATGTCAAACAAATTTTCCGAGCTCAATTTTGAGGTCGCGTGACTCAATACGCACAATTCCAGAGATTCTTTATCCATTCCGCTGCCGTTGTCGCTCACGGAAATGAAGCTTTTTCCGGCGCTGACGACTTTTGCGATAATTTCATCTGCTCCGGCGTCAACGGAATTTTCCATGAGTTCCTTAATGACCGACGCCGGACGCTCTATCACCTCTCCGGCAGCGATTTGATTGATCAAATTCTGGGACAAAAGTCGTATTTTACACGATCCGAAGCTCTCGAAATCCTGCTCCCGGGCAACTGATTCTCCGTAAGTGTGCGCCACTCTGCGTACCTCCTTTTAAAGTCTGATTTTATCGTATTTTGAAAAATGTGCAAGGTTTCGACAAAAAATGTGAAGTTGTTTACGATTTGTTAAGAAAGTACGGGCATTATAGGAGGTATGTTTTTATGAGGGAATGATATGCCAAAACTTTTATTTATTATAGTTAGTGTGTTCTTAGCGACGGATAATTTTGTGTACGCCACAGATGAAAATGTTAATTCCATAGATAAAAACGTTGAATCTGTGAAAAATGCGCTGAACGGAGCACTCGGGCTTCCTTCAAAATCTCCGATGTTTATAGTTAAGGTTCGAAGGCAGGTACTTCATTTGAAAGAGAAAGAGGTAGCGCCCGGAAAAAAAGCACGGACGCGGTGGGGAAAGCCGGTGTGGATAGTGGATGAAGAAAAGCAAAAAACGCCCTTTAAAGGAAAGACGCCCTTAATTTCGAACGATGAATTCGAGCAACTGTTGAAACTGTTGTACTCTTTATGCAGTAATCAGGGCGCTCCTATACATCCCAAAAGATCTATTCTTCGAAGTAGACAAAATGTAGAAGTAACAGCAGATAATGTTGCAAGTGTTGATGCGTTGTGCGGCGATCTCGCTGCTTACAAAGCTAAAATAAACGATGCATGTACGCTGGTTGTATTTAACGAATCGCTTTTTTCGCAAGATCCGCCTTTGGAGAGCAGTCAGAAAAATTTTATTCTAGATCAATTAAAAATTCTTTCTTCTTCTTCTCCGAACACTGTTTTTTATCCGAATTTTTTATTTACGGAAATGAGAGGCAATACTAAAGAAGAAGCCATGGCTGCGCAGAAAGAAATGGAAGATAACGAGAAAATTGGAAGAATGATTTTTAAAAATATCGATGATTATCCGCTGCATTGTACTCCTACAACATACTCCGGGAAAAAAACCGAAAACGTCTTTGGAAAAAAATCTAACAATGAAAAACGTCAAATCGGATACTTACTGAATGAAACAATTGCAATACACGGTGGTGAAGTATTAACAGCTTACAAAAAATTTACGTATTTTAGCGAGAGCAATGAAACAATACATGCCGGAGGCAAATATGATTTTGGAGAGGGGAAGGATGTCGCAACCGACGTTTCTGAAGATCACGAAAATTTGCAGAAAGTATTGTTGGAAAATATAAGCACAGAAATATGTTATGATCTGGCATATGGAGTCAGATATAAGAACGGTTGGACTAATTTGACGGAGCCGTCCAAGCTGCATATCATTCCGTCAAATTTTATAACAGCGTTTGGTCGAGCATTCAGTGATAACATAAGTCACTTACCTCTCGGCGTCGGCATTATAAATGCGGATCCGCATCTTGATCGACGATCGGATGGAATCCCTTATTGCAAAGCATATCAAGTACCTCCTGAATTATTAGACGATTCGTATCTTGATCGGCAACCGGATGAGATCCCCCCTTATCACAAAGATCAAGCGTCTCATGAATTATTAGACGATAGTAGCACTGATAATGAGAAGAAAATTAACATGATTGCCTACCTTACCGACGCCGATAACAAATCGTATGAAGCGGTTATAGGTAGCAGTCGGTATATTATCACCATCTGTAAGATTTGATAATTCGGGCAGTTATCGGGGCTTACCACCCGTCGGATCTTTTTTTATTTGAAATTTCAATAAAATATTGAATTAATATCTACAGTACTCATGGTAACACTTTCGCGTCATTGCGAGCGAAGCGAAGCAATCCAGAGCTAAAATTCAGGCAAATTTAAAATAACTGGATTGCCGCGTCGCCTTGCTCCTTGCAATGACGAGAGAAAACGCCTGATTAAATGAGACGGGTACTATAAGAGGAGCATAAAAAAAGTGTACTCACTCCGTCTTGGCTCCGAGTTTTACAAGGAGCCTTGCCGCCTCCGTGTTGCCGGATTCAACGGCTATCTTGTAGGGGGTTCCACTTTTGTGTTTGCCTGTTCTGTACCTAACGTTAATATCTGCTCCGTTTGCCGCCAATAACGAGATAATATCTGTTCTGTTGAACTGTGCGGCCAGATGAATAGCTTTTCTACCGTCTTTTTGAGATCCTTTTATCGCTTTGTTGACGTCAAATCCGTAGCTGATTGCCGTTTTTAATAATGTCAGATTATTTTTTCTGATACTCCAATATATCAATCTGAATTCACTGCGTTTTACGAGATTTTTATCCTTCCCGATCAGAAACAATGCCGCATCGGTCAGGTTATACCCATTCATGATGAGAAGTTGGATTTTTTCAATTGGACTTTTTGAGTAAAAATGATATAAGGATGGTATGAAGAAAGATTTTTTAAGCAAAGAAGAGTACGAGAATCTACGTAAG
>JAISCG010000143.1 GCA_031265715.1 Holosporaceae bacterium
ATTCCGACAGCATGATAATTATCTCTCCTTTTCCCGAAGATTTTATCTGACAAATCAAATTTTGCAACACATTAAAAATGATGTACATCACAAAATGTTTGTTACCTTCGATGATAAAGCTGCCGACGTTTTCCGAGGAAACGATTTTCCGTTCCTCCTCCGAGAAATACTGCTCCAAAATCGAGGATATGTACTCCCCGGCGTCGAATTTTTCAAAATTCGGAAATGATTGTGGAGAATCATTCAGTTTAAACAGAACCGTGTCTATGTACATAAGAACTTCCTGCGATTCCCTGCTGATCTTTTTCACGTTGGAAATTATCTTTTTCGTATTCGGTTTTTCCTTTGCCGCTTCACAAATCACGGATTTACACAGCAACAAAGTGGTTGAAAGAGGCGTTCTTATTTCGTGAGCTATAACTTTGCTGAAATCGTAAAGAACCGTATTTCGCTCCTGTTCGTTTTTTTTGTGAACGGAAAAAGCCGCGACAATGCGTTTTAATGTTACAATACAATATGATATTACTTTCGCCAAAGTTCTCATTATTTTATTCCTATGCTCACATTCCGAAGTTTGAAGATATACAATATTTTTAACAACAATACAAATGTAATCGCATTACCGATCAATATTATATTTTCCTATTTTTTGGTTAATTAAATGTTTTTTTATTATATAAATATTGTATTATGTTGATTGTTTATTAAAGTAAGAAAGTAATTAAGGAGAAATAATGAAGAAAATTTTATTCAGCATCTGTTTATCTGCGATAAGTTGTTCGACACTTCTGTCGATGCTCCCGCCGCCAAGCTTCAGTACAGAAAAAAGTATCCGAAATTTTGAAAATTGGGGACGAATAATTTCCGATGCAGGAAAAACAGGCGACCAAGTAGACGGTGTTTTTGATCAGATTATCGAATTGCTTCGATCAACAAAGTCGGAAAATATGTCGATGTTGATTCAACTGATCGGCGCACATATGGATTTGGAACGGTTGTTTACCGTGCGTGGAAAAAACGGATTGTTTGCTCACGCACTTCTGGAGGGTAATTTTTTTGACTACAATAATCCTGTTGATTATTTTGCTCTCCATCTTTTACGCCGAGTAAACGAAACAGATGATCTGGGAAACAGCGTATTATTTTTGCTGATAAAGTCCGAGCTTCTCGGTTACAATATAGCGCTCGAAGCGGTGCGTGGAGATTACGCAGATCTGTCGCTTGTTGACGACAAAGGGAGGAGTGTTTTACACCTTGCCGCTGAGTTTATATCTATGATTCCGGAACAAAATATTCCGGATTACAGACTGCTGCATGCCATACTGGATAAGTGTCTGTTAAACCCTGATTTGTCTCACCTTGTGAGTGATCGAGTGCATCGTGTTGATCTCGATGGGGCTCCTGAAGAGAATTCCGATGAGGATTCCGTGGATAATTTTAATGGAACTATCTTGCGTGAAGATTCCGAGGAGGATTATGAAGAGGATTCCGAAGAAGATTCTGAGGAGTTAGTTACTGATCCGCTTTTGGCTTTGTTAGACCAAAATTTCTTTATCGAACGATTGGGTGATTCTAAACTCTTCGATTTATCTTTATTTTCAAAATTTCTTAAACTTATGCCTAATAAAGAGTCTTGGGCTCGTCTAATGGAGTACATGAGTGGTCTTCAGAATAAAAGCGACCTGATTAGCATATATCTTGGGCTATACAATAATCTTTTGGAGTGGACAGAAGATCCGGAAAATGTTGAATACATATTACGTTGTCGCAATTCAAGCGGAATGTCTATTCTTGATTGGTTTTTAAAAACGGAAGTTCCCTGCCCGGAACCATGTAGAAGTAACATTATCTTATGCTTAATCAGAATCGGTAATTTATCACTTTTAAGAAACAGTTACCGCGAAGTAACACCTCTTTTTAGAATGATCAAAGATTATAAAAATTGGAATTTTTCACCGTTTTTACTCAAAATTATAATAGAATCATGTGATTCGGAGATACTTTCTCACAGAAGTAAATTTGATGAAAGTTCGGAAAAGTGGGAAAGTGCTTTGGGATATCTGATAGATGACGAAGATGACAAAGATGATGAAGAAAATTTCTTTACGGCTCAGGAAATAATAAAAAATCCGAATTGGAATCCGGCCGGAGAAAATTATGACACTTTGTGCCGTTTGATTGGTATATGGGAGTTTTGGAGATTTTCTCCGGAGAAACGAGAAGCATCAATTTTTCAAATAGCAAAAGTGGTGGCGAGAAGCTCGAACTTGAATTTGGGAAAATGGGGGATTGACAAAAATCTCGAAGTTTTGCGCGCTGCACTCGATAATTTCAGCGATCAGATTCACCCAGATAATCTGTCAGCCATAGAGGCGGCGATCCTCCAGATAGGCGGATAAGCTGCTGCACGAATTAGGCACTGTTAACAGTGCCTAATGTTGCCGATAATTATCCTTTATGATATCCATCCGAACATCTTATGTTGCGTTACATATTGGGGCTGAAGACCGGACATTAGTAGAAGCTTAACACTACCCGTCTGATCTCTTTTACTTGTGATAACATCTTCGAGTCATTGCGAGCGGAGTGATCAATTAAATAAGACAAGTGGCAAGGGGGGAGTCTCGAAAGATCCCCCGTCAATTTTACTACGACAAGCTAAAATCGGAATATCCGACCACTTTGTAAAGTGTATCAATGTTGTTGCGCTCAATTTCAGTTAACTTATCGGCGGATAATTTTCCTTCCTTCAGAAGATCAATATCTGCAATGTTGCACAATTGCAGCGACGTTGGAGTTACGCTCCAAATTTTCTTAATCAAAACGGATCCTTTATTCAAAATTACGACTATTGTTTCGGGGATCAGATTATTGGAAGGTTCAAGATACAAGGTGGAAGAAGGACTGAAGTGAGAAGCAAAGTAATCTCCGGCTTTGACAGCCAGCAGCTCTCCCTTCGAGATAAGTTCTGCCGGACGCTGCCTCCATTCCGCGGGGTTGCAGATCTTAATAGCCAGTTTTGAGCTGTCCTCAGGATCCTGAGCAATGCAATACAGGGGCATGCTGTTTTCCCGGGATATAATTTCCATTCTCCTGTTCCTGTTAAATTCGACCGGAGAAACGATCCTGCTTTCATGGGAAACTTCCTGCAGCAATTCTGCCGGATCGCAGCGGAAAGCATGGGATAATCTTCTGATCAGGTCGGTATTTAATCTTCTCGAACCGGACTCCAGTCTGGAGAGATAGGAGATGGAGATGCTGGTAATTTCGGAAAGCGCTTCCAGCGTATAGCCGTTTCTCTTGCGTAAGTACTTTAAATGCGTCATTGGAGCGTCTTTTCTTTTTCTTCCGACTCGCTCTGTGGCAGAGATTTCAGGCGAATCTATTTCGTTGAAATCTATTTCCTTCATTGGGCTTAAACTTTGTCTTGCCATAATAACCTCTCTATATAAAACAATATACATTGTATACCAAGCGACAAAAAGAAAGTCCAGTCCTTTTTACATAAAAAAATTAAATTAAATATATTTTCTTATTATTTTCTTTTTTTTTCTTAAAAAACAAGCGATTATCGGCATTTTAAAAAAAATAAAATATTAATTGAAAAAGTACGTCTTTGAAGCGTAGTATGGACGTGTTATATACTGAAAAGTGTGAGTTTTTGTTGTTTTTTGTAGTAGATTGAACAAGGGGCAGTGAAAACAGGTGCAATATGAAATGCTTAAAAAACAATGAATTGGAATTGCACAGTAAAAGTCAATTGTGTGAAACACACAATGGCAACAGCAGTACCAAAAAGAAGACAAAATTGGTTACACACAAATCGTATAGTTGCACAAAAGCATACCATCCGTTAAAAAGAAAAAAAGTGAAGTTGCATAAATTAAAGTTTGCGTCAGACGACTCCATAATTGATTTGCAAAAAGCCATAAAAATTTTGGAAACAACCGGGAATCCCATTGTTTCGAAAAGATACGGCACGGTATACAGCAAGAAAAGAGGGGAATGGAGCAGCGAAAGCGAAGTTATCGATTGGCTGATTTTTATAAAAACAAATATAAAGAAAATAAACGCAAAGGAGTTTTTTTTGAATGACAGAGTTTGTACTTTCGGCGAGATTGTTGTTTTTGCAAACAAAAAACGTCGTGAAATGGGAGCTAAGCCGTTCTATGTGGAAGGAATTACTGAGTATTAAGCGCTGTTAACAATCAGCAAAGAAAATGCTAGACTGATTGAGCGGCTTTCGGCGAATTTTAAAGGAATAGCGGAAGTAATTTATGAATAATAAAAAATGCGGATATCTTCTGTTTATTTGCGGGGTGTGTCTTTATTCGCTCTCCGACGCAATCATGAAATATTTCATGTCGTTTTACGGAGTGAATCAAATTGTTTTCTGGCGAACGATTTTTCGATTTTTCCCGTTTTTATTTTTAATTTTTTACACGAGAACTAATCCGCTGAAAACCGATCGCCCGAGGGAAAATATACTTCGCGCTTTTTTGGCTTCCGGCGGAACCTACGCATTCATGTATGCGTATAAATATTCGGCCATGACGGACGTATTCGTCATCGGATTAACGACCGCTATTTTCGTAATCCCACTGAGTGTTTGGATATTAAAAGAAAAATTTTACCGACAAAATGTCTTTGTAATTTTTCTCGGATTCTTCGGAATATGTTTGGCCATGAGACCGGGAAGCGGAGAACTGAATCCGGGAATTTTGTTCGCCCTGGTCGGAGCCGTTATTTCCGCGCTCAATCAGGTTATCGTAAAAAAATTATCGGCAACGGAAAATGAACTTACCATAATTTCCTATCACAATATATTGTTGATACTGATTTCATCTCTCGGCGGAATGACTGCGTTCGCTCCGGCGGCGCCCGAACATATTGCATTTTTGTTTGTCGGAGGAGTGGTCGGAGCAGTTGCGCAGTACCTCATTATTCACTCTTTCAAATTATCGTCGAGTTCCGGGTTGGCCTCTGCCGGATATGTTATGCTGATTCCGAATACGTTGTTCGATTTTTTTCTCTATAATAAAATTCCGGACGTTTATATAATCGCCGGATTGCTGCTGATAATGATCGGGACTTTTCGAGCATTTACGCTGCAGTCGAAAATGTGATGCCGAACTTCTTCTGAATTATTGTTCTGTTAATTTAGTTGGCGCAAAAGCCTGTATCTCAGACGATGAAAGCCCTGTATATTTACGACAGAAGTTATCGACATTCCATCTCCCGGCATCGATAAAGCAGCTTCCCTTTTCTCTTCCATTCTGCCTTCAGTCTTGCCTTCTCTTTTTGCGCTGTTAATAATTGTCTTTTTAAGTATTTATGGGAATATTTTCGCGTCATTGCGAGCAGGGTGAAGCAATCCAGGACTCAAATTTAAGCAAATTTAAAATCGCTGGATTACCACGTCGCTCCACGCCTCGCAATGACGAGATGAAACACCTAATTTAATACGACGGGTGATGAGTGCAAGGTGCTTTTTTTCTGGATTTTATAGAAAAACATGTTACAATGTATCGCGTTTGTTGGGGTGTAGCCAAGTGGTAAGGCAGCGGGTTTTGATCCCGCCATTCCGTGGGTTCGAATCCTACCACCCCAGCCGGTAGTGTATTCGCAGGGGGTAGAGCGTTGTACATTTTATTGATAAAGAGATTTCTCACTAATATATTGTGCGCTTTGATTCCGTCAAAAAATCTGCGTTCCGAGATAAGGAAATTGTTTTTATTTCCGCCGATAAAGTACAATTTTCAGAAAAATTGCGTTTCCGCCGTGATTCCCGAAGACAGCCCGATCGTAAATATTGCATTTTGTTTTGATGAAAATTTCTATCCGCAGGCGAGGGATTCCGTAATTTCGCTTTTATATAACTCCGCCGATAAATGTCATTACAATATCTATTGCGTTGTCGATCAAAAATGCGATTATATGATATACGCTGCAGCCGTTACGGATTGGGTGATCGTGAAAGTTTTTTTGTATAAATAGACAATTGGCGGGAAAAATGAAAAAAAGTCACAATATCGTTGTGTTTAAAGTGTTATTGAGTGCGGTTTTTGTTCTGTCGCACCTCGAACAGGGCAGTTCGATGAAAAAATCGCCTGAAGATGCCGGTGCAAATGCTCACCGGGTTGATTATCTCGGGTGTACCCGGTTGCATTATGCTGTCGAAGGGATTGGTACGGAAAGGGTCAATTATTGGCTGGATCAGGGCGCAGATGCTAATGCGGTTGACAACCGTGGGCATACGGCGTTGCATATTGCTGCCTGGTTGGGAAAATTTAATACAGTCAAATGCTTGGTAGATCGCTGCGCACGTGATGCCGCCAAACTCGGAAAGCCTCCGCTGAATATTGATGCAATCACTAAACTCAAAGAGACTCCGCTGCATTTGGCTGCCAAATATGGGCATGTAAATATAGTTAACTTTTTGCTGGGGCAGCAATCAAATGTTAATGCGATTACCGAAGAGAGATGTACTGCGTTGCATTTGGCTGCCAAATATGGGCATGTAGGTGTAGTCAAATGTTTACTGAGCGTAGCTAACGCGGATAGAACTGCGTTTATTAATGCGGTTAACTCTGATGGTAGAACTGCGTTGCATGAGGCTGCCAAATATGGGCACATGGGTGTAGTCAGATATTTGCTTGAAGGCGGTGCGGATATTAATGCGGGGGCTGACACTGGCAGAACTGCGTTGCATGAGGCTGCCGAGTACGGGCATGTGGATGTAGTCAGATATTTGCTGGAGTACCTCGAAGATGTTGCAGATGTTAATGTGGGCAGCGGCTTCCGGGAAACTCCGGTGTATTTGGCTGTGCAGAGAGGACATGTAGACGTAGTCAGATGTTTGCTGGAGTGTCGCGAAAATGTTAACCTGAACTACGGTTGCCGCCTTAAAACTCCGTTGCATGAGGCCGCCGGTAAAGGGCGTGTGGATATAGTCAGATGTTTGCTGGAATACAGCCGTGCAGAGCCGGAATGTCTTGCAGGTACTAACGTGCTCGACACTTATGGAGTGACTCCGGTGTTTTACGCTGTCAGGGGGGGATATGCAGATGTGGTCGGATATTTGCTGAAGTACCACGCAGATGTTAACCTGATTGACAATGATGGGAAGACTCCGTTGTTTTATGCTGTCAGGGAGGGATATGCAGATATAGTCAGATCTTTGCTGGAACGTGGTGCAGATGTTAGTCAGAAATACTGTGATGTTTTTGCGATATACTTGGGTGAGCAAACTCTGTTGCATATTGCTGCCCGGAGAGGGCGTGTAGATATAGTCAACTTTTTGCTGGAACACGGTGCAGATACTAACGCGGTCACCGGAAGTGGGGAAACTGTGTGGGGTTTTGCTATTTTGTTCGGAGGTGTAGGTATGGTTAGATCTTTGCTGAATTACAAAGCAAATATTGAGTTGGTCGACAAGCATGGGGACACTCCGTTGCATATTGCTGCCAGATATGGGCATGTGGATGTGGTCAGATGTTTGCTGGGAGGTGGTGCAAATGTTAACGCGGTTACTCCGAAAAAGGAGACTCCGTTGCATCTTGCTGTTGACCGTGAATATAGGGAGATGATCATGTGTTTCTTGGATAATGACGCGTTTGTTGATGAGGTAGACAGTAGGGGGAAGACTCCGTTGGTCAGGCTTGTTGAGTTAAAGACGGGGAATGAAGATTTGATTAAATATCTTGTGTTTCATGGTGCAGATATTAGTAAGCTTTCCGAGAAAGCACGTAACTCGATGGTTTTTTTGATGAACAACGCCTGAGCAAGGAGACCGAAGTATTCGTGATAACACTTTCGCGTCATTGCAAGCGGAGTGAAGCAATCCGAGACTCAAATTTAAGCAAATTTAAAATCCGGATTGCCACGTCGCGTTGCTTCTCGCAATGACGAGAAACAGCAGCCGGTTAAATGCGGCGAGGGGTAAGATCCGGCGGAATCGTTACCTGATTGTCAACAGGACATCCGGCGAAAACTCGGTTTCCCAGCTCTCTTAGTTTCGACCCTCTTTTAAACGTAACATTATCTAATTTCGAACAGGCCGCAAAGCACTGGTTTTTTAGAATTTCGACACTTGCCGGAATTGTTACTGCCACTAACGATCTGCATGAATAAAAACTACCGGAACCTATCTCTTTTAATTCACTTCCGCCTTCAAATGCCAAGGTTGCCATTTGCGAACAGGACAAAAAGCACTCATCTCTAAGAATTTCGACACTTGCCGGAATTGTTACTGCCCCTAACGACCTGCATGAATAAAAACTATTGGAACCTATCTCTTTTAATTCACTTCCGCCTTCAAATGCCAAGGTTGCCATTTGCAAACAGCGCTGAAAGCACCCACCTCTAAGAATTTTGACACTTGCCGGAATTGTTACTGCCCTTAGCGATTCGCATGCACCAAAACTACTACTACCTATCTCTTTTAATTTACTTCCGCCTTCAAATGTCAAGGTTTTCATTTGCGAACAGTACAGAAAGCACCCTTCTTTAAGAATTTCGACATTTGCCAGAATTGTTACTGCCCCTAACGATCTGCATGAATAAAAACTACCGGAACCTATCTCTTTTAATTTACTTCCGCCTTCAAATGTCAAGGTTTTCATTTGCGAACAGTCCTCAAAGCACCCTTCTTTAAGAATTTCGACATTTGCCGGAATTGTTACTGCCCCTAACGATCTGCATGAATAAAAACTATTGGAACCTATCTCTTTTAATTTACTTCCGCCTTCAAATGCCAAGATTTTCATTTTTGGATTGCGCCAAAAACATGAATTGTCAAGTTCTTCTACACTCTCTGGAATTTTCAATGATTCCAGTGCACATAAACCAAACGCCCATTCTTCTATACTTTTCAATTGAGACGTTCCTTGAAAATCTATTGTTTTTAATTGGTCGCAACCAAAAAACGTCCGGTCACATATGGTTATTAATCCACAATCTGGCCTAAATATTATACTCTTTAAATCCTTACATTTGAAAAAGCTATAGCTATTTATGTCCGTTACCCCGCAATTTGATTCAAACACTACCTCCTCTAAACCTCTGCATCCGCAAAATTCGAAGGTCTTTTCCATTTTAGAATCTTCGTGAAATATTATTTTTAATCCGTCAAAATTCGCATCACTGCTTGGATCATTTTTATCATTTTTTGCGAACATTATGCGCCTGGGAATCTCGTTCGATCTCTCCTTATCTAAGGTCAGAAGATCCTGGAAGGTGGTAGCTTTAAAGGCGCCGGTAGTTTTAGAGATACCGGCTGCGAACCAATCTGCAGTGACACTTCCTATCTTGACCGGCAGATACAGTCTCTTCAAAGAAAAACACCGGGAAAAAACCTCACTGCACAGTTCCCTCAATCGATAGCAACCACGAAGATCTACGGTCTCCAGGCTACTGCAATCGGTAAAACATCCGTAGCCCAGCCAAATCACTTCTTCCGGAATATGTATTACTCTCAGAGAAGAACACCCGGTAAAAGTACCCCCTTCTATTACTTTCAACCCGGATCCATCTTCAAATACAACACTTTTTAATTTTTTGCATCTCCCAAAACATTCCCCTCTCAGCCTTTCTACTTTTTTTGGAATAATTATCGACTCCAACGCGGGACAGTTAAAAAAAGCGAGACTCCTTATCTCTTTTAAATTAGACCTGATGTGCAGGGCACCGGCTGAGGAGCTCTGAGTGCCTTTTTCAACGGGGCCATTAAATTCCACCTCAAATTTTACTTCTCTTAATTTTTTACAATTGACAAAACACCCTGCACCAATAACCTCAACACTTTCCGGAATGGTTATTACTTCCAAAGATTCTGATCCTTGAAATGCTTTCCCCGGAAGAATCTTTATCCCGGTACCGGGAGCAAACGCTACCTCCTTCACGTTCGGATGGGCTGCCCAAAACTCCGGAGTAAGTTCAGCGGCAGATTCAATTATGATCTTGTCCCCGGCTAAAAAAGTTGCGGCACTAGCCTGCTGCTGCGACTGATCTGTTATATTCATAGCAAATTGGAAAATTCCAAGTGTGACCGCTAACATTATTTTTTTCATCGCCTTTATCTCCTTTTTTATTTTCTTGTGTCTATAATAACCATAAAAAGTTAATAAAAAACTAATAATAACGCAGTGTGCAAATTTTTTTGAGAGCGCGGGAAAGTTTTAATCCTTAATGAGGCATCGTTTTCAGCGCCAAAAACCGAACATAAAATTGCAGAATCGCCAAAGAAAGCTGCCCTCATTCTGAACGGAAACAGTAGCTTCTTCCGCTTCTTTTTCATTATTTAAAGATTCGGGAATTTCTGCAACAACGTCGAGGGAAGGAGGAGTAGCCTCCGCTATTCTTTCTTCCACATTAGCAATGGCCGAATTCAGGCGCTCAAATTCTTTCAGAATTTTATTGCGGAGATTCAAAAAAGACAATATTTTGGATAATTCCCCTTTCTCTATCTCCAGCCGAGCCAACTCACACCTGTAATCGTGTGCATTTTTTAATAGTCGGTTAAGCTCCGATGAATCGTCATTTGATAAGTAATAATAGTCTCTGAGTTCCCTAAATATCTCCAGCTGTGACTCTTCCAATTCTCTCAATTCCTTCCTGAGGGTTGCCGGATCCAAGCTCCAAAGATTTGACGGAAGACTGTAAACTTGCATCGGATCCTGCAACGGTATAGAAGCTATTTCATTTTTGAAGCGATCGATATCAGATGGAGCAGGGATTTTCGGAGCAGGCACGTCAATAATCAATATTTGCTTAACCTCATCAAAATCTTCTCCGGAACTTATCATAAAAGAGCGATTGCTTTTTACAAACTCTTTTTCCGTTAGTATTGATAGTGCCTCTCTCTTTTGATCCAATTTATCAAAAATAGTCGACATATGTTCTAATAAGGATCTGACGTCCTCGACTATAGCTCCGGATACGTCCGGCAGGGGGATATATTTTGCGTTTATTCCCGATAAGCTGTCAATTTTATCTTTTTGAAATTCATTAAATGCTTTAATTTCGTTAACTGACGCCAAGAGAGATTCGCCAATTTTTTGGTATTCTTCCGTTTTTCTTAAAACAATTTCTTTGGCTGTTTCTAATCGACGTTTCTCAATATCAATACAAACGTGTGAATCAAAAAGATCCTTGCAAACTTCTCTAAGCTCAAAAATCGGAATACTTCCCTCAGCAACACACCCGGAGAATCTGTTTTTTAATTCACGACTGTTTTTTACCGTATATAAATCGGTTACCGTCACCGCTTGATTCAGAAATAATTCACTGTTTCCGGAAAACGGAAATTGAAATAAAATAAAAAGAAATTCATCAAAAAAATGTTCTCCGCCATTGTAATATGTTGGAGCTCCGTCGGAAATTTCAAGAGCCACCCCAAAACATAAAGTGTTTATTCCTGATTTTTTTCTACAAGGATTAAAAACTCCCCACCGCAAACAAAAAGCATTCTCCATTAATTCGGAAAGAGACGCAACGAGTATTTCGGCATTTATTGGGGAAGAGAAGGGTTGATGTACTAACTTCTTTAGACTTTGTTTTTCCAATGCAGCAGAAAGAATGTCAATTCCCCCGTCGTCGCGCGGAGGAACAAGTTCTCTTCCGTACTCACTTCTTCTTTTCTTTTGAATGAGAGCTTGTTGCACAATCTTTGTTGCGTAAATCTTTTTGAAAAAGGGATAGGCTGTGTCTCGAACATCTAACCTGATGACAGGTCGCGCGGAGGTGCGGCGAAGCGCGTCAATTAACGGCGAATCCAGGGGGAGCTTCAGCAAAGCTGCTTGACGCATATACTCAAAATTAGAACATATACCCATTCATGATGAGAAGTTGGATTTTTTCAATTGGACTTTTTGAGTAAAAATGATATAAGGATGGTATGAAGAAAGATTTTTTAAGCAAAGAAGAGTACGAGAATCTACGTAA
>JAISCG010000039.1 GCA_031265715.1 Holosporaceae bacterium
CATTTTTGTGATCTTATTTTTCTGCCTTATGATCTAACCGTCACAAATTTTATAGCTTCCAAAAAAGAATAATACTAAAGGCGAGGGTGTCTTACCCTCCCAGGTAACTACATGAAAAATAATCAATGTGTGAACGGGTTAAAAATATTATTAAGTGCGGTTGCTATTTTATCAACAATCGAGTCCGGCAATTCTGTTGTTACATATACAGATCCTGTAACCGGTGAGACAGGACTAATAACAAATTTCCGTTATAGTTATTCAGAAGAAAATGCAGTCAAGGATCGAATAAAATTCCACTACAATAGAGGTGCCGAAGGAGTGTGGACTGCATTTCACGCGGCCATTGGATATGATGTCAAAAATCATAGTGGGGATATGAGTATGGTCAAGTTTTTGGTGGAAGTGCTCTCCGCACACGTTACGCTCGCTGAAGAAAAAAAAGGGGACCGGATATCACCGTTTGATCAGGCTCACAATGCGGGGCGCGAGGACATCGTCGAGTATTTAAGAAACGCGCAGCGTTTGGAATCGGAAGAAAGGGCGCAGCGCCCGGAATAATACACGCAACACGCAGTGTCAAAATCGAAACCTGGAGATTCAACTCCAGGTTTGCTTTGAATGTTAATTTTCAACCTCTTCTCGATCCCATGAGTCTCAATATGTGCATAAAGAGATTTATAAAATCAAGATACAGTCGAAGAGCTCCGTACACCGCTTTTTTCCCGCCGATTTCATCGCTATCGGACTCCAGGTAATAGCTTTTAATAATTTGCGCATCATAGGCCGTTAACCCCGTGAACAATATTACTCCGATAACAGATATCACAAACGAAAAAACGGAATTGTACCAAAAAAAGTTCACAAAACTTGCGATCACCAACCCGACCAATCCCATAAACAGGAAAGATCCGAAACCGGTCAAATCTTTTTCGGTAACGTATCCGTAAATAACCATTGACAGAAACATGGTCGACGTCACAAAAAACGCACCAGCAATGCTCTCCGCCGAATACACGACAAAAATTGAAGATAGGGATAACCCCATACATCCGGCGTAAACAAAAAACAGCGTCCGTACTTTTTCGAACGACATACTTTCGAATTTTCCGATCAAATAGAAAGCTATACCGACCGAAATCAGCGTGATTCCCAGCGCAACAGCCCGATTATAGAAGAAAAGCGCCATCAACGTCTGGGAACAGCTCACAAGATAAGCTATTCCGGCCGTCAAAGCCAATCCTCCCGACATATAGGAAAACACATTTAGCATATATTGGCGCAGACCGGCATCCACCGACCTCACCGCGCCTCCGAAAAACGAAGTTGCTCCTTTTTCTTTCATAATTCTCTCCCACATCATTCGCATTCATTGTACCAGATGTATGCTTAATTTGCAAGAGCTTTTTCACAATCGCCACGATGATAATCTCGGCATATTTTCCTCATGTTTCAGGCCTTTTAATGAAGTCGGCAAATTTCAACTGTTTCTATGCAACTCCGAGAATAAAAAAACCTCCCTTTCTGTCCCGACTGCATTTGCAAAAAATGTTTGATATATGATATCATCCGACCGGCTTTGAAGGTTTGATAGATGTTAGATCCTTTTCATCAATTTGTTGTGTCTCCGATTTTGAAGATAAAAGTCGGAGGTTTGGATTTGTCGTTCACCAATTCGTCGCTGTCGGTTGCGGTTGCGGTTGCAGCGATGGTTGCGATTTTTCTGTTCGGCATCAGAGATAAAAAATTGGTCCCGGATCGTTTTCAGGCACTTCTCGAAGCGGCGTATATGATGGTGGCCGGTTTGGTCGAGTCCTATGTCGGAAGAGCCGGAAAGCCCTATTTTCCCCTCCTCCTTTCTCTGTTTTTATTTATATTATTCGGAAACCTCATCGGATTAATTCCCGGTATGTTCGCATTCACAAGCCATATCGCCGTAACTTTTTCGCTCGCGCTCGCTGTGCTTGTTTCCATAACTATATTGGGCTTCGTTTTGCACGGTATGAAGTTTTTCAAATTATTTACACCGAGAGGAGTTCCGATTCTTTTGGTACCTTTCCTGTTTTTTATCGAATTAACTTCCTATTCTATAAGATCGGTCAGCTTGTCGATCAGGCTTTTTATAAACATGATGGCAGGACACACGATTATGGAGGTCTTTGCCGGATCGTCAGGCGTATTCGTGAGCCCGATCGCTAAATGCGTCGCGGTTATCGTAGCGATTGGGGTGAATGTTTTTTTAACCGGCTTAGATCTTGTTGTTGCTGTTTTGCAGGCTTATATATTTACTACGTTGGCTTGCGTATATTTGAATGATGCGGTACATTTACATTAGTTTTTAGGGAGGTTTAATTATGTCACCGGAAGCAGCTCGTTTTATAGGTGCCGGAATGGCGGTTTTGGCATTGTACGGTGTGGGTATGGGAATGAGTAATTTGTTCTCCACTTGGATGGATTCTGTCGCAAGAAATCCGGAAGCTGAAGATAAAATCAGGGGCGGAGGAATGCTCGGATTTGCAATAGTTGAGTCCATCGGGCTTCTGTCATTTCTTATCGCGGTGTTGATCTTGTTTAAATAATAAAACGAGGATGAGTTGCCGCAATTAGATACATCGACTTTTGCATCTCAAATTTTTTGGATGTTTGTCGGTTTTTTTCTGGTTTATGGTTTCGTTTCGAAGGTGCTTGTTCCGAAAATGGAGCAAATATTTTCGAACAGAAGTTTTTATATGGACGGCGTGCAAAAAACGACGTCCCGACTGAAAGATGAAGCAGATAAAATCGAAAGAGAATCTGCGGCTACATTGGAAAATGCTAAGATTGAAATTGCAGGAGTCGAGTCGGGAATCATATCCGATCTTCGCGAACACAGCCAAAGAGAAAAAGAGAAACTCCACAGATTGTTTTCGAATAAATCTAAAATAGAGTCTGACTTACTTGTGCAGGCGTCCGAGAGGATTTTTTCCGACGTTTCGGATAATTTAGACGAAACGGTTGATGCTGCGATGCGAAGTATTTCCTGTTCTGTAAGGAGAAAATCGTCGTGATAAGTCCGCATGTTTTAATGCTGATTTCTTTCTCATTCTTTATTTTGGTTTTTTGGAGAAAGGTTTATCCTGCGCTTGTGCAGAAGCTCGACGGTTACATTCAGTCTGTAAAAAACAGGATAAACGAAGTTGAATCGTTAAAAGAAGATTCTCTTCTGGCGCTGAAAAAAGCTCGCACCGATCAAAACGACATGGATGAAGTTATCGCGAAAAGCAAGGAAGTGTCCTGCGCAAAAATCAGACGCATAAAGAGCGAAAATGAAGAATATCTGAAAGAGCTGGAGAAAAGGTTTCAGATTTCTCTGGAGAATCGACTGGAAAACGAGATGGAAAAGCAAAGAGGCCTGCTCATCGAGAGATTGGCAGGACAGATTGTACAAAGATTGTCGGATCGTATCGACTCAGGTGATTGCAAAGTTGCCGTCAATTTTTCAAAAGAAGATTTGCGAAAATTGGCCGGTCGCGAAATGTAGGCAGGGTGACACCGTCGCCACCTCAGCCGATGTGCTCCAATGACACTCGTCGAGCGTCATTCCAAATTTCCTGTCACGTAAAGACCCTCAGTCCAAAAAGTTTTGATCTCTAATGCAGAGAACCTCTATCCTATATGAAACACCGTCCACAGCAAACTTATATGGTAGCACCACCGAAACATCTGGCCTAGTAGTTGATGAGAACGTTAACTTTATCCGATGCCGCCACATAAGCCCCTGATTTTGAGGTTGTTTTTTAAAGCAGAGCTATAGCTTGAAGTGTTTGTATCAACTACTATAGCAGACTCACTTAGTATTTACGGTTTTTTCAGGTCTCTAAGATTTGGGGCTTAAACATTTTTGTACAGTAAATGCTAAGTGAGTCTGCTATATACCCATTCATGATGAGAAGTTG
>JAISCG010000086.1 GCA_031265715.1 Holosporaceae bacterium
CGAACCGTCGGGATGTTTGATAACGGCATTATCCGGACAATATCCGTAGCAATTGTCGCAGTGAAAACAGTTTCCGCAGGAAAAACAACGGGAAGATTCAACGACAATCTCTTCGGCGGTTAAATCTTTACTGCCGATCGCCGGATTTTTTTTATAGTACGATGTATTTATTTTTTTGGAATTTGCCGTTTCTTTTCTGTGATTCGGAGTGTATTCGATTCCCCGAAGATACGCGTCGATGCAGAAAGCGGCTTTTTTGGCGTGGCCGATGGCGTGGGTCACGGAGCGTTTTCCGGAGATAATATCGCCGCCGGCGAAAATTCCCTTGGCTTCGGTCATCATACTTTTATCGACTTTAACTATGCCTTTTTCGGAAATCGTTATTTCGTTGATTTCACGAAACATACCTCCGTCCACGGATTGTCCGACCGCAAAAATTATACTGTCCGCGCAGAGAGTTTCGGTTTCGCCGGTTTTCGATAAAATTCCGGATTCTTCGTCGTAATTCATCAGATCCACAAAAACTTTTCCTTTTTCAATGCTGCTGACGGTGCGCAGGCAGAGAATTTCGATTCCCGCATCCAGAGCCTCTTTTATCTCTGTTTCGTGGGCAGGCATATTGTTAATCGTGCGTCTGTAAATGATTTTCACATTTTTTGCTCCCCGTCGCAGAGCGGTTCCGGCAGCATCAATGGCCGTATTTCCACCGCCGTACACGAGGACATTATCACCGAGATTCGGCACGGTATCCGGCTCTTCCTCCAGCCTTTGGAACATATCTATCGCGGAGATGACACAGGCTCCTTTTTCGATATTTACGTCTGTTTTTTCGGCCAGGTGAGCGCCGATCGATACGTAAACGGCGTCAAATTCGGAGAGTACATCATTGATGTTATCAATCTTTTTATTGCTTATTATTTTTACACCCAAATTTTCTATTCTGCCGATTTCGGCGTCGATAATATCGGAGGGAAGTCTGTATCTCGGAATGCCGTAGCGCATCATTCCACCGGGTTTTCTGTGATTGTCGTAGACAGTAACGTTGTACCCGAGCATTTTCAAAAAATATGCCGCGGATAATCCGCCGGGACCGGCTCCGATGACAAGGACTTTTCCGTCGACGGCGGCGGTCGTATTTTCGAACTGCCAATTTTTCGCAATTGCCGTGTCTCCGATCGCTTTTTCGATTGAATTTATGTTTACGGCTCCGTCAAATTGCCCGCGATTGCAAACCTTTTCGCAGGTATGATAGCAAACTCGTCCCATTATCGCAGGAAAGGGATTGTTTTTCACAATTTCCTCCCAGGCTTCGCGAATTTTCCCTTCTTTAGCCAGAGACAGCCAGTGCTGAATGTTTGATCCGGCCGGACAGGTGGCGTTGCAGGGAGGCAGTTTGCTTTTGTATTCGGGACGCATCGTCCTCCAGGATCCGGTTTTGTTATCAAGACTCGTTGATGCGTCAAGAACCGTCGCGAAAGGCCTAGTCATCTGAAATTCCTCCGTTTAATCTGTATTTTTCCATGTTTTCGTTTGCAATTTTTTGAAAAATGCCGACCGCGTCCGGGGGCGCATTTTTTCCGAACAGATGTGCAAACCTTCGCTGAACTCTGAGGTAATCCTCCACCGGGATCGGAGATTCGATCATGGAGGACCCGACCAATTTTCCGTTTTCGGCTTCGAACAGCGGAAATAATCCGCAGCGAATCGCCAATTTTGCGATCCTGATTGTTTCGGAAGTCGGAAATCCCCACCCGAGAGGGCACGGAACATGTATATGTATGTATTTTGAGCCGCGAATATTGATTGCTTTTGAGACCTTTTCCTCCAAATCCGGAATATTTCCGATGCTGGCCGTCGCCACGTAGGGAATTCCGTGGGCCATGGCGATCAGCGGGACATTCTTCCCGGTTTGCGGATCGTTCCCGGAATAATCCTTTACGGGCATGGTGGTGGCAGTTCTCGTCAGCGGAGGCGTTGCTCCGGATCTTTGAACGCCGGTATTCATGTAGGCTTGATTGTCGTAGCAGATGTACAAAACGTCGTCGTTGCGATCGAACATTCCCGACAGGCACCCCATTCCTATGTCAACGGTGGAACCGTCGCCGCCCTGGGCAATAACGCGAACATCGCTTTTGTTTTGATTACGCAGAGCCGCAGCCACTCCCGTCGCAACAGCCGGAGCATTTCCGAAGAGAGAATGCAGCCAGGGCGTTCCCCAGGAATTTTCCGGAAACGAACAGGAAAATACTTCCAGACACCCGGTGGCATTGACCACCGCAATTTTTCCGTTTGCGGCGCGGAAGGCGGCGTCAATGGCGCATCTGGCTCCCAACGCTTCTCCGCATCCCTGGCAGGCTCGATGACCGCTCGTCAGGGTATTCGGTCTGTCGCTCTGCGATTGCAGGGTCGATTTCAGGGTAAGATCAGCCATGGCATCCTCCACAGGTAATTTTTTTATATTCACGAGTTATTATGTCTTCCTTTAGCCCGAGAAATGTTGTTTTTTCATGATTTTCTTTTTTGAAACACTCTTTCAGCAGAGTTTTCGTAATATTTCTTCCGCCGAGACCGGCCACGACGGATATTACCTCGATGTTGTGATTTTTCAGAGCCAGTTCGATTTCTTGGGACAAAATTCCGCCGATTCCGACTGCAAGAGCCTTCTCGACGACTATCACCCGCTTTGCGTTTTTCAGAGCGTCGCAGATTGCGTCGGCGGGAAACGGTCTGTAGCTTATCAGGGAAACAACCCCGAATTTTCCGCCTTCGGAATTCAGCTCGTCCGTTGCATCTTTTATTGTTCCGGCCGCCGATCCCAGGGTTACGATCACCGTTTTGGCTCCCTCAACGCAATATTTACGCAAAAGTCCGCCGGAATCTCTGCCGAATTTTTTCAAAAACGACTCTCCGACGCATCGAATCGTTTCCAAAGAATCAATCTGTCGGCGATGAGCCAAATTTCTCACCTCCATAAAATATTCCGGAGAAACCATGGTTCCGATCGCCATCGGATTATCCGGATTCAGTTCCATGTGTTCGGCTTTGTAGGGAGGAAGAAATTCGTCGACCTCTTCCTGAGAGGGAATGTCGACCTGTTCATAGGCGTGGGTCAGGATAAATCCGTCGACGCAAACCATCACTGGACATCTCACTTTTTCCGCAATTTTGAAAGCCTGTATGTGAAGATCGAACGCTTCCTGATTGGTTTCCGCGAAAAGCATAATCCAGCCGGCGTCCCTCGCGGACATCGCATCCGAGTGATCGTTCCAAATATTAATCGGAGATCCGATCGTGCGATTTCCGAGGGTCATGACTATCGGAAGTTCCAATCCGGCTGCGTTGTAAACTGCCTCCATCATGTAAAGCAATCCCTGGCTGGATGTTGCCGTGTAGCTGCGAACTCCCGCCGCCTGGGAGCCGATCGCCACGCTCAGCGCCGCCATCTCGGATTCGACGTTGATAAACTCGCAGTCGGATAATTCTCCGCTCCTCACCAGATCGCCGACTCCTTCGACTATATGAGTTTGCGGAGTGATCGGATAGGCACAAATAACCTTCGGCCGACTCAGCGCCACTGCTTTGGCGACGGCCTGAGATCCTTCCAGTTGATAAAGCATTAAACCTCCTTCAAGATTTTTTCGTAGGCAGCCCGGGCTGCATTCACATTTTTTTCCGCAACAGCCCCGGAAAACTTCATTTTCACGGCTTCAATTACGGATTCTATTTTGACGACTCCGGTCAGAGCTGCAAAACCGCCGAGCAGAACGGCGTTCGGAATTGGTCTTCCGACATTTTCCAGCGCGATTCCCGTGGCGGCGATGCACTTTACTCTGACATTTTTCAAATTGTGTTCTATTTCGACGGGAGAATTAATCAACACAAAACCGCCGTCCACGATCCCGTCAAAGGCTTTAGACGGTTCTATCACCGTTCTGTCTTGAATTATCAGTGCATTTGGTTCCAAAACAGGCTCGCGGAGTCGAATTTCCGCGGCAGATATTCTGCAAAAGGCCGTCACCGGCGCTCCCATTCTTTCCGATCCGAAACTCGGAAACGCCTGGGCGTATTTTTTCTCCAGAAACGCTGCGATCGACAACATTTCGGCCGCTGTAACAACGCCCTGACCGCCTCTTCCGTGGATTCTTACCTGAAACATCCCGCCTCCCTGATGAAAAACAGCGCAATTATACTAAATGTAACGGAACAAATAAAGGACAGAGTTTTTGCGAAAATATGACCGGGAGCTTTTAGCTGATTTTTCGTTCAAATATCAATTTTTGAGTGGTTTTTTCGGATTCAACTTCCGCAAAAGCAGTTTCCGGGTGTAAACCTGCACAGTTTGGGAAAAACGGTTTTTTTAAAATGCGACTTTTTTGTAATTTTTTTTGAAAAAACTTGCTTTTCTTTTTATTATAATGTATAATAATTGTTGTAAATGTGGTGGAGAAAATTATGAGGGAAAAATAACATAAATTTAGAAAAAAATTGATAATATCTTTATATAAACAAACATTTAGGAGAAGAAAAATGAAAAAGAATCGATATATTGACGTATTTAGCGTATTGTTGAGTGCAGTTTTCCTCTTGTTAACGGTTGAGCAAAGCAGTTCAATGAAAAGAGCCGAGAGCGAGCAATGGCTGGAAGATCAGTTAGTTTATGCTGTCGAATCAGGAGATATGGATGAGATTCGATTTCTGATAAAGAAGAACAGAAATCGCGATGGATTTGTTGAAAAAATCACTCGGAGTTCCTCAGCCCCGATCACAGAAGATATCTCACGCAGCAGATTTAAAGATCTCCTGAAAGGAATATTGCATTTGGCTGTTAAGTTTAGAAAATTAGTGGTAATCAGGTCACTGTTAATGGAAGGGCTCGCAGATGTTAATGCGACCGACTCCCATGGTAATACTCCGTTGCATTTGGCTGTCAAGTTGAAAGATTTAAAAGCAATTGAGATACTGTTGGAGGATAAGAACATAGATATTAAAAAAGTCAATGATAAAAACCGCACTGCGTTGTATTACGCTTTCGAGTCAGAACATGAAGACATGATCGAACTTCTGGTAAATAAGGACGCAGAAGTTATCAATGTGGGCAGCACTCCGTGGTTTGAGACACATGATATTAGCATTAAGTACGTAAATCAGAATATGGTCGATTTTATAAAAAAGTTGCAAAAAAGAAACGAGAATAATGTACCTGCTAAAAAAGTTACTCGGAGTTCCTCAGTTCCATCTGATCCTATTGATATTGCAGTTCCCCCCGATAATAACGATCTGGCCATGTAATTTTTTCCGCTTGAGATTTTCTCCGGTCATGACGCTTCTGCAACCGATGCTGCGGCGTCTTACCGGTTTTTTTTGTATTTTAAAAAAACTCGCACGCTGCGTGATTGTTATCTTTTTTTTAGTGAGATATACTTCGGCGGCAGGGAGTTTTTATGATTATACTTGACTTCGAAAAACCGATTTTTGAGTTAGAAGCTAAAATAAAAGAATTGAAGGGGCTTAACACCGGCGATTTGAGTATAATGGAGGATGTTAAGCGTCTGGAAAACAAGAGAAAAAAACTTCTCAAGCGCATATACTCGGAGCTGAATCCGTGGCAAAAGGTTTTGGTGGCGCGGCATCAGGAACGTCCTCACACGACAGATTACATCAACGCATTGATTGACGATTTTATACCGCTGGCCGGGGACAGATCATTCGGAAACGATCTCGCAATTGTGGCGGGCATCGGAAAATTTCGCGGAATTGCCGTGGCCGTTCTTGGACACGAAAAAGGGAGCGACACCGAAAGTCGCATTAAATACAATTTCGGCATGCCGCATCCGGAAGGGTACCGCAAGGCCTGTCGAATTATGGATCTCGCGGATAAATTCAAATTACCTCTGCTGACATTTGTCGATACTGCCGGAGCATATCCCGGGGTCGGCGCGGAGGAACGGGGACAGGCGGAGGCGATCGCAAGATGCATTGAAAAATCGTTGCAATTTAAAAATTCGGTGGTCAGCGTCATCATAGGTGAGGGAGGATCCGGAGGGGCCGTCGCGCTGGCGATCGCCAACGTGATTCTCATGTTGGAGCACTCCGTGTATTCCGTGATTTCGCCGGAAGGGTGCGCGTCGATCCTTTACCGAAACGCGGAAAAAGCGATGGAGGCCGCGGATGCTCTCAAGCTCACCGCTCAAGATCTGATAAAATTCGAAATGATCGACGAAGTTATCGAAGAGCCGGTCGGCGGAGCTCATCGCGATCCCCAGATGATGATAAAAGTTGTCGGAGATAAATTGAAAGCGGCTTTGCTCGGCACGTCGGGGATTTCCGATTTCAAAGCGCATCGCATCAATAAATTTATTAGTTTTTGTCGTAGTTGTAATTAATTTAAGCGGAGTAATATTGAAGATAAATATGAAAAATTGCGGGTCGTATGTAGGGGCTCTGGGAAATGTGCTGGAGTGGTATAATTTTGCGTTGTTTATGCCTTTTTTACACATCATATCCGAGGAATTTTTTCCGTTGGAAAACGTAGAGTACAAGGAAATTCTTGTTTTTTTCGCGATGTCGATCGGATTGTTTACGCGTCCGCTCGGGGCGGCGGTGCTGGGTCCCATCGGAGATAAATTCGGTCGCCGAAAAGCAATTTCCGTTTCGATTTTGCTGATGGTGATCCCGACCGTGTGCATGGGGTTGCTCCCGAATTACGAAAAAATCGGAATTCTTGCTCCGATTTTACTGATTTTATTTCGGGCAATGCAGGGAATATCGCTGGGAGGAGAGTACGCGGCGGCGATGATTCACCTGGTCGAATGTGCTCCTCCCGGCAAACGGGGATTCTACGGCAGCCTGTCCGACGCCGGGAGTCAGATCGGAGTTTTGCTGAGCGGCCAGTCGCTGGTTCTGTTGTATTTCTTTTTTTCGCAGGATGAAATTTACTCGTTTGCCTGGAGAATTCCGTTTTTACTTGCGGCGACTTTATTTCCGTTTGCATTTTTGATACCGGATGATGTATCCGAAAAAAATAATGAAAAGCCCAAGGAGTCGATTTTCAGCGCGCTCAATACATATAAAAAGGAGGTCGTGTGCACCGCGGCCGTTACGTCGTTCAGTGCCGTCGCGTTTTACACGCTGCTGACTTTTTTCCCCTATTACCTTGTGAACAGTAATATGTTGTCTCTGAAGGAAGCGACGACCTGCAGCGTGTATGCAACGTTGACCATGACAATTTCAATTTTGGTCGGCGGATATTTTTGCGATTTTTACAGTAAGAAATTTTTTATGAGATTTGGCGTTGCCGGGGTTTCGGTTACTGTTTTCACGATGTTTTTGTCGGACATAAAATCGTTTGAAGGATGGTTGATATTACAGCTGTTGTACGGTGCTTTTATCGGGGCATATTATTCAAGTAGGGCGGCGTTTTTCACGGACGCATTCCCGGCTCACGTCAGATGTACGGCCGTTTCTTTGTCGCTGAGTTTGGCGCAGGCAGTGTTCGGGGGATTGACTCCGGTTGTGATGAGTCAACTGACAAAGATCTCGCCGTTTTTATCGGTGGTGCCGATAGCCTGCGTTTCGTGTTTTGCATTTTGGGCTCTTGCGGTGCTGGAGGAAAAAAAATAGCGCTACGTCCAGGGGCGATTTTTTGATTTTGTCGATACGCACCGGCGCGGATAAAAATAAAATATTTTGGCAAAATCGTCGTTTTTATCCGAAAAAATCGCATCGGGATGTTTTTTAAAATACTCCTCGTCACCCGTAATTACTACGTTTTGATTTTTTAATTTTACGGAGTAGGTGTTGGGGGAAATTTTGGTGATGTACTTTTTACAAATTTCGGAATTGAAATTTGCGCGTTTTTCCAGCCCCACGGATTTGGCCCACGTCTGTGTCATAAATCGAAAATGACCGAGATGACTGAAGCAGGCCGCCTCCTCCGTTTTTACTCCCAGGGTTTTTGCTTTCGGTGAGATGAAAATTTCGGACGTCGGATTCAGATAATAATAAATTCCGCCGACGGCTGTCCCTATTATTCCCAGAAAACGAATTTTGTGTTTGATCAGAGTGAGTATCAATCCGGAAAAAATAAA
>JAISCG010000001.1 GCA_031265715.1 Holosporaceae bacterium
AAGGAAAATCTCAATTACAGCAAGACCAGATACACCATTATCAGCTCTGTGTTTGAAGAGATTTTGAAAGAAAACGAAAATTTCAAGCAACTGCTGCTGTTTATTTGTCTGTCGGATTCGCAAAATATTCCGAAAACTATGATAAAACGATCGACGTCTTCGGTTACGGCGGACGAATTTTTGTTTCATCTGAAAAAGCATTCTCTGATCAGCGACGGAAAAGACGACTTTTCCATAAACAGAAGCACTCAAAGCATAGGACTGGATTATATTTGCAACATTTTAAGCGCGGAGGAAAAAATTCAATTTATTGAAAAATTAATTTCCGTCGTTACGCCCTACGAAAAGCTGGAAATCGTGTTCCGCGATGTGGTGAAATTAACGCCGCATCTGGAGTCTTTTTTGCAGAAACTGTCCGGCGGCGGATTTCCGGATTTTTTGGCGGGAAAAGGCAGGATCGATCTGTTGATTACACTGGGAAATATTCACCGCCGCCAGGCCTGTCGACCGAGCGATGCGTTGGTTCACTTTCGGGAAGCTTTGGAATTGAATAAAAAGTATAAGTGTTTGGATCAGACGGCGGTTGCATCGATTAATCTGAAGATAGGGGAGATTTACACGGTTATGAGCGCCGACGACAATGCTCTGTCCTATCTGGAAAAAAGCCTGAGTTCGCTGAGAGATAATCTGACGGAATTAGCGGAAAATTATCGTTTGATCGGCATAACCCACATGAGGAAGGATCATTTCGCCGAGGCCAACAAATACTTTGAAAAAGCGATTGCGGTGTTGGATCAGGAACCGATCGACGATATTTCGCTGCGGGAAAAGAAATCAAACATCTACGCCGACATGGCCTTCAACTACGCCATGAACGGTATCAACCGCGATGACGCGCCGAAAGCCGTCGATATAATGAAAAAAGCGGTGGAGTTGTTGTCGACGGCAAAAATCGATCGGCAGTCCGAATTTCGCAAAAAAATCCCGGGAAGGCTTGTAATTCACATGGCGCGCCTGGCAGGAATTTATAACGCTCTGGGGAAATACGATCCGGCGTTGCAAACGGCGCGGGAAGCCGAGAATATTATCGGGAAATCCGAAATCGTTGATGCGAATATCGTCTACGCGCAGGGCATAATCGCCCGCGAAAAAGGTCTTGCGCATCTGCGATTGAACAAAGTGCCGGAAGCCTACGATTATTTTATGGAGGCAAAGAAGATATTTTCCGAAGCAAAAATCGGAGCCTATTTATTTCGCCTGAGGATGCACGAAGCGGAATCGTTGATTCGCCTGAATCGACCGGACGAGGCTCTGAAGGCCTGCGAATCCATGTTTTCCGCCAAAGATCGCGAGCGCAACAACTACTGCGATCTGTTTTTCAACACCTGCTACTATCACGCGGCGGTTATAAAATATAAACAAAACGATATCGATTCTTCCAAAAAGTATTTTCGCGAATTCTTTAAGTCAATGCGAATTCTGTGCAAAAACATCGTTTCCGCGGAAAAATACAACCGGCTGATAAAAATCAACGCTTTTGAGGAAAATCCTTCATCCGTTAAAACATCCTTTGAGAACAGCCTGAAAGTTTTTGAAGCCATCTACTGGAAAGACTACGAGTTCACCAAATATTACGTTGAAGAAAATTTGAAACTTTTACCGTGAGGTGAAGCGCCGAGATGGCGCCATTGCTATTAGAAAGACTTTTTTATCATTGTTAAGCGCTGATGCTCGGGCTTTTTTCAATTCCCCCCCTGGCTTCAGCAAATGTTCGGGCAGAAATCATAGGATTGACCGGCGTCTCACAAGATTTCTACGGTTTTCATATTTTGCATGCGGGAATTTTCCCGTAAGAAGGCCTTACGTGATTTTCCCGAGCATATTTTAAAAACGAAGGGTGCAATAGTGAGGTATGTTAATGTATCGGAGCCGAAGTATGAGCAAAAATATCGAGGACGTTTTGAAAACTCTTTCACACAGGGAATTAGACGTCTTGTCCTGTGCTGTTAAGAGATATTCCAACAAACAAACGGCAAGTTTGCTGAATCTCTCCTACAGAACCGTAGAAACATATATACACAGCATTTTTATCAAAACAGGCTGCCTAACCAGGGAAGAAATTATTTACCTATTAGAAAAGAATGGAGCCCGGGATGAATTATGCGTAAGGCATGAGAAACTTTCGGAAGTTGCTGTTTCTTCTCCGAAACACACGTCTGTAGTTCGATTGTAAAATATGCGGCGAAGGTAACCAAAAAATCCGACAACGACGCGGAAGACGAAACATTTTTCATCAACAACCGGTTTCGCGTATTCAATTTTGATCAGATTGAAGGAGTCCTGGCGCTGAAACGTGAGGAAAAAGAATTTAACCCGATTGAGGAATGCGAAGAAATTTTGAAAAATTCCGATGTGGATTCAATTACTACGTGCTAAAGCACGAAGAATGCTAAGGACCTAAAGGTTCGCCGGATGCGGATAAATCCTTCTTTTCGTCCCAAACTTTGAAGACAAAATCTTCATCTTTTTGGTCTT
>JAISCG010000042.1 GCA_031265715.1 Holosporaceae bacterium
TATCTGCAGGAATTTCGCCGTCAGCAAGTATGTTCAAATCGTACGCCATCATAAAAACATAGAGGGTTGTCCCAAACAGGAATCCGGAATGATTACGATCCTTAGAAAAGAAATTGAGCACCCTTAAAGCAAGAGCCTCATTACTGGCCTTATACTTGGCCTGCTCAGCATCCATAATACGGACGAAACTCTTTCCCGGACCGGAGCTCATCGCATCCAATAGCTCAGTGCGATGCGCATTGTAGGCAGCAAAAAACCTCTCCGTTGCCATACCGAAACAACTACTGCTCACGGAAAGAGCAGCTATACTAAAAACAAAAGATACCACGTCTTTTTTCATTTCGTACTCCTTAGTAACACAAAAACACGTCGGGATTGTATTTTACAACTTTGAGTATGTCAATACCAACTTTGAGACCGTAGAAGATTTTGTGTAAAAACCGAAACTTGATAAAAAGGTTTAAGCCGAAAATCGTGAAGAAGCATCAAAGTAATATTTTCGGCATTGAGGATCGGATTATCTCACTCTACGGTTGCGGGATGAGCACCCGCAGCATACCCGACAACATCCGAAAATTGTACGGGTTCGACTTTCTTGGAATTCGAAGGCTTGAAAAAAAGTGGACGACAAAAGTTCAGGACTGGGGTACAACTCACTCGCAGTTGACGATCCTGTTCGCTGAGAAAAAGCCAGAGACCGGAAAAGCTGCCTGAGTATGGGCGTTTCCGCTCTTTACACAAAACCTTCCTCGGTCTCATCTTTAAATCTTATACATCCCCATTAAACGAACCGTATACCCCTTGCTGCCGAAGCTAACCCTGGACACATGATCCAAATTGATCTGAGCACGCGCCCCTCCGGCATTATCCAAGTGACCGGCAACCTTCCTCTGCAATCTTCCTTCATTTTTCTTTCGAAGCATGTAGTCAAATTCCAATCCCAGGGAAAAATGACCGACTATCCCTTTTCTGATAAAAAGACCGATCGTCGGAGTTACCTTGGACACCTTTATCGCCCCATAAGCGCTTGTTAATTCGGATTTTTGAAGAACAGCCCCCAGTTTTATCCCGATCAAAGCATCGAGTGGCTGCACATACTTTCCAAAAAGCAACGCCGCAGAGGGAGAAAATTTACGAGCTTCAGTTTTTATTTCGCCGTACCCCTTAGGATCCCTATCTCTGCTCTTATTTTGCTTACTTCCCGAAAAGTCCAACAAAACCTGCCCCCCAAAATAGCTGTTATCCAAGCACATACATCCGTAACCTGCCGTAAACGAAGCTCCGACTTTATTGCTTTTTCCGTCGGCTATCCTATTCCTGGCAATAGCTGTACCTTTGAACCCAAGCAAACGGGTCGATGGCGCATCTACCCTGATATCCGAAACAAAGACATCAATCCCATCGAAACCGGACAACTCCGACTGAATGTCAACTCTTGACGGAAGCGCGCCGAGACCGTGATAGCTCAAACCACCATTAAAAACGTACAGATTCTCTTCGGTTATGGCCTCACTGCCGACGGACGACCTTACTAACCCCATCCCGCAGAAAAAACCGCCCAGGTCACAGCCGCTTTCCCTGCAATCGTAGGAATCACTTTCCTGATCTTGGACCAGCGCCCCTTCGCCGAACAAATCAAACATCGGAAACAAGCAACACAACCCTCCGATCAAAAATATCTTCTTCATTCAAACCTCCATTACGTCATTACAACTAACACAATCAGTTGGGAAGATATCACACATCAAGAATAACTCAAAGTCACGTTTATATCTTTTTTGACTTAACATTTGAGTGTGTGTCTTTAAAGTCACAGATTTACTCCAAGAGAATTTATTGTTAAAAATGTAGCGGTTATTTAAAATTTATACGGTCTGAGAAAATGAAAAAAGCACTGATTACGGGAATTACCGGGCAAGACGGATCCTATTTGGCTGAATTTTTGCTGGATAAAGGTTACGAAGTCCATGGAATGAAAAGACGGGGATCTTCCTTCAATACCGGAAGGATTAATCACCTTTATCGGGATTGTCATGAAACAAACTCTCGGTTTAAACTTTATTATGGAGATCTCACCGATAGCACCTGCCTGATTCGTCTCATTCGGGAAATTCAACCGGACGAAATCTACAATCTCGCGGCTCAATCCCATGTAAAAGTATCCTTTGATTGCCCGGAATACACCGCGAATTCCGACGCCCTCGGCACTTTGAGGATTTTGGAAGCTCTGCGTATTCTCGGCCTTGAAAAAAAAGTAAAATTTTATCAGGCGTCCAGTTCCGAACTCTACGGTTTGGTGCAGGAAACTCCGCAGTGCGAAACGACTCCGTTTTATCCGCGCTCCCCCTATGCCTGCGCAAAATTGTACGCCTACTGGATTACCGTAAATTATCGGGAAGCCTATGATATGTTCGCTGTCAACGGAATTTTGTTTAATCACGAATCCCCGCGCCGCGGAGAAACATTTGTAACCAGAAAAATTACGCGGGCGGCTGCGCGAATAAAATTCGGCCTGGAAAAAACATTGTATCTGGGAAATCTGGATTCCCGACGCGATTGGGGACACGCAAAAGATTATGTCGAAGGTATGTGGTTGATGTTACAGCAAAATAATCCGGAAGATTTTGTCCTCGCAACCGGAACTACAACAACCGTTCGCGATTTTTGTCTTATCGCTTTTAGGGAAGCGGGAATCGACATTGAATTTAGAGGAAGCGGCGTCGATGAGGAAGGAATTGATAAAGCCACCGGGAAAGTTATCCTGAAAATCGATCCGGGATATTTTCGTCCCGCCGAAGTCGATTTGCTTCTCGGAAATGCCGAAAAAGCTCGACAAAAACTTGGATGGAAATCAAAATATACTCTGGAAAAACTGGTAAAAGAAATGATCGAGGAAGATATAAAAGAAACGCAAAAATTTCTTCTGCTGAAAAATAGCGGATACGTCGAGCTGCCGCCCCGGGAAATCTGATTTTTCAATGATGAATAAAAATTCTAAAATATATGTTGCGGGGCACCGCGGTCTTGTGGGATCCGCCCTGGAAAGATGCCTGAAAAAAAACGGGTACGAAAATATTGTCGCAAAATCTTCGGCGGAGCTCGATCTGACAAATCAATCGGCCGTGGACGAATTTTTTTATGCGGAAAAACCGGAGTACGTTTTTCTTGCGGCGGCAAAGGTCGGAGGAATTCTCGCGAATTTGAGCTACCCTGCGGAATTCATTTATAAAAATATCGCGATCGGAACGAATGTTGTTCACGCCGCCATGAAATACGGAACAAAAAAACTCATAAATTTCGGATCGAGCTGCATTTATCCCCGCCTCGCTCCGCAGCCGATGAAAGAAGATTGTCTTCTCACATCGGAATTGGAATCCACCAACGAAGCCTATGCCGTAGCAAAAATTGCGATCCTCAAATTGTGCCGATATTACAACCAACAATACGGAACAAATTTTATTTCCGTCATGCCGACAAATCAGTACGGCGAAAACGACAACTTCAACATGGAAACCGCGCACGCACTGCCGATGCTTATGCGCAGATTTCACCTGGCTAAGCTATTGCAAAAAAACGATTTTTCCGGCCTGAAAAATGATCTGAAAAAATATCCGCCGGGATTCGGATTAGATGAAAATGCCGAAAATTCGGAATCCGTCGCCAATGCGGTCGGAGCGTATCGCGACAAAGTCGTCGTCTGGGGAGACGGTTCTTCCCGGCGCGAATTCATGAATTCCGACGATCTCGCCGACGCCTGCGTCTATCTTATGAAAAATAAAAATTACAAGGACATCGGAGAATTCGTAAATATTACCTCCGGAACGGATATTTTATTGAAAGACCTGGTTGAAATTATCAAAAAAATTGTCGGATTTGAGGGGGTCGTCGAATACGACGTCACAAAACCCCACGGAACTCCGCGCAAACTCATGGACACATCAAAAATTCGATCTCTGGGATGGGAACCGAAAATTTCTCTTCGAGACGGAATTAAAAAATTTTATGAATGGTACCTGAAATGAACACGCCAAAAATTACCGTCGTCACGGTTACCCGCAATTTGATAAAAAACGGCCGCGAAAAACATTTTCGTCAATGTCTTGAATCCGTTCGCAGTCAAACTTACAAAAATATCGAACATTTAATCATTGACGGAGCGTCCGCCGACGGCACGCTCGATCTGATAAAAGAGTATGCAAACAAAAAACAGATTTCCTACATTTCCGAACCGGACAGCGGAATCTACAACGCAATGAACAAAGGAGTTTTGAAAGCGACGGGAAAATATGTCGCATTTTTAAATTCCGACGATTTTTGGCACGACCCCCGGGGTGTGGAAGAATCCGTGGGCGCGCTGGAAAAGAACGCTGCGGATTTCTCCTACGCCGACGCTTTATTTCTGAGAAAAGACGGAAAAAAGAAGCGATTAATCGCGAAAATAGGAGCTTTTTTCACGCGAATGCCGTTTTGTCATCAAACCATGTTTACAAAAACGGAGGTGCTGCGCGAAAATTTATTCAATGAAAAATACAAAAGTGCCGGAGACTACGATTTGATCCTGCGTTTGTGTATGAAAAAATGCAAACCGATATTTGTTGAATCCGTATTTACCACCTATCGTGACGGAGGATTTTCCGTGACGGACTCAAAATTATCAATCGCCGAAGTGCTGGACATAACCCGGAATTTATTTTCTGAATTATTGCCGAATCTGACAATTGACGATTGCAAGCAAATGTATTTTGAGAATATTGTAAGAGAGGATCTCCTTGAGATCATGAAATCCGTTGTTTGCCCCGGGATATGCGACAGAATAAATCGCCTAAAGATTAAGCGAACAAAATGCGGAATAGCAATATCAGGCATTAGGTATTTGAAAAATATGCGTTTTACAGATCGAATAAAAATGTTATTTTCAACAAGAGGTTAATATGAAAGTAATGACCGTCGTCGGCACTCGCCCCGAAATTATAAAATTGGCGCAGACGATAAAAGAGTTGGATAAATTTACGGATCACATTTTGGTTCACACCGGAC
>JAISCG010000165.1 GCA_031265715.1 Holosporaceae bacterium
GTTTCTTCTATTTTTCGCAAAACCTGAATCGCGACGGATTCGTTCGACCAAACAGATCCGATCCCGTTGCAGTGCGGACAGGTTATCATATTCGCATCGACAATGCTGGATCGCAGACGCTGCCGGGAAAATTCCAACAGCCCGAAATTGCTGATCGTTCCCACCTGAATTTTTGCTTTATCCTCGCGCAGAGCGTCTCGCAGGCATCTTTCCACCTGGGAATTGTTGCGTTTTTCGGTCATGTCGATGAGGTCGACCACGATTAATCCGGCCAAATCTCGCAGACGACATTGGCGGGCTATTTCGGCCACGGCCTCAAGATTGGTTTTCAACGCGGTTTCCGCAATATTTCTCTCACGAGTTGCTTTACCGGAATTTACGTCGATGGAAATCATCGCCTCCGTCGTGTTAATGACCAAATATCCGCCGGAAGGAAGATCAACCCGGGTGGAATAAATCTGATTTATTTGTTCGCTGATTTTGAATTTTGCAAAAAGAGGTAATTTCTCGTCGCTGTACTGTTTCACTTTTTTCACGTGGCTCGGCATGATCTTTTTCACAAAAGATTTTGCGGTTTTGTAACCCTCTTCACCTTCCACAAAAATTGAGTCGATGTCCCGGGAATATAAATCCCGGATGGCTCGTTTTATTATTCCGGCTTCTTCATGAATCAAATACGGAGCAGTTGATTTTACCGTCGTTTCCCGGATCTCATCCCACATTTTTTTCAGATAATTAAAATCCTTGATAATTTCAGTTTTCGGATGACCGATACCGGCTGTGCGAATGAGAACGCTCCCGTTCTCCATCTTAAAATCCGCAATGATTTTTTTCAGTTTTTCGCGATCCTCGTGGTTTACCACTTTTCTGGAAACGCCGCTTCCTTTTGCCGTGTTTGGCATCAACACGCAATACCTCCCCGCCAGAGAAATATACGTTGTCAGCGCCGCACCTTTATTTCCGCGCTCCTCCTTCGTGACCTGCACAAGCATGATCTGTCTTTTTTTGATCACTTCCTGAATTTTATAGCGCCGATAAAATTGATATCTCAATTTTGAGATTTCTTTCGGATCAAGTTCCTGCGCAGATTCCCCGGCCTCCGCCAACAACGCCGAAACCGCGTTTTGAATGTGATTTTCGAGATCCTGACGATCTCCGACCGGAATTTGGAAATAATCGTGATGTATTTCGCTGAAACTTAAAAACCCGTGCCTGTCTCCTCCGTAATCAACGAACGCCGCCTGCAGCGACGGTTCAACCCTCACAATTTTCGCCAGATAAATATTCCCCTTAACCTGTGTCTTCGACGGCGTCTCAAAATCAAATTTATCTAATTTGTCTCCGTCAACTACCGCAACCCGTATTTCTTCCGCATGCGCTGAATCTATCAGCATACTTTTCGCCATTTCTCACTCCGACTTTTTTTACGGGAACAAGCAAAAGCATCCAAAATTGCAGTTTTTCTGTAAAAATCATCACTGCCGCGTCGATAATCCGCTCGCCAAAATTTTTGAAAGCAACCGGTAAAGACCCACTATCCGCAAATAACATCGCACGTTCCCACAAATCTCACTTAAGTGCAAATTATGTAAAAATCAACATAAAAGCAACAGACTACAGAGCTTAGTATAATGCATTGTGATCTCCATGTAAATCCGCCCCGGCATATTATTGCTTTTTATCTGATTTTTTGTAATTTTTTTAATTGTTTATTTGCGCAATTTTTCATATTTTTTGAGGGGTTAGCGCATTTCTTACAAATGATAACGATAAAGTTCTTTTTTGTTGAAGAGATAATTTATCCAGCTTTTTCAAAACATCGGCAACAGAATTTACATTACGCTCGACGGTATTCAATATATGTATCATCGCATCGCCGGGCATCATTATTCCCAAATCTCCCGCTATTTTTTGAGAAATTCTCAGCAAAAGGTCGTCCCGGGGAGTCTCGACGGCCACAGCCGGAAGGGTGAACAATCGTGATCGCAGATCGCTCAGTTCCACATTCCAAAAAGACGGATGCAATCGACTGAGCACAAGAAAAAATCTGTTTTTTTCTTTCACGATGTTAAAAAAATGAAACAGCCAATGATAATTTTCCCGATTTATTATCGTATCAAAATTATCAAACACAAAATTACATTCCGCATCAAACAAATCGCGAGGATTATGACTGAAACTTTCTTTCAACACATAGACCGCGTTTGCCGTCTGTGCCCAGAGCGCCGCGAGGTGCGTTTTTCCCGTTCCGGATTCGCCGTGAATTATTATTCCCCGGCTGCTCCAGTCGGGCCACTTTGTTAAATATAAAAGTGCGCCGCGATTTTCGTCACTTTCGACAAAATCGTTCCAATCCAATCGCTCCGTTTTATGAAAATCAAAAACTTCCTGCTGCATTTTCAACTATTGCTTATAGGCTTGGCTTGCTCTGAATTTGTGCATCGCCAACAGCGCAAGATTGCGAATGACGGCGGCCAGGGGAATTGCGACAAGCACTCCGATAACTCCGCCCAATCTCATTCCCGCAAAAAACGAAAATAATATCCAGAGAGGATGCAATCCGGTTTTTTTCCCGACAAATTTCGGAGAAAGAATGTAACCTTCGATGAATTGTCCGACGGCGTAAATTGCCAGTATAAAGTACAGCTTCGTCAGACTTATCACGGGGGCATTCACAAAAATCACCAAAATGCAGGAAAAAAGCGCGCCGATAAACGGAATAAACGAAAGCAGCCCGGATAAGAATCCCAAATAAATCTTTTTATTCAATCCGATAATCGTCAACATCACCGTGTAATAGGAAAACAATGTGATAACAACATAAAATTGACCGTGAAAAAAATTCGTAAACGTTTTTCTCACAATGTCGAAAGTTTCTTTTACCGCATCTCTTTGGCGATTCGGAACGCAGCTGTGCACGTAGTCCGCCATCTCGTCCCAATCTCTCAAAAAATAAAAAAATGAAATCGGCATAATTACGCAGAACGAAAAAAATCTGGAAACAATTTCGGTTTTTGTCGCGATTTCACCTATAACCGACGCAAGAATGTGAATTCTCTGATCCAGAAATTTTTGAATCTCAGATTTTATGGAAGCAATTTCAGACTCATAGCGAAGAAAATTTACCGACGAAAAAGTTTGATCCAAAAATGAAATGAAACGATCGTAGTAAAACGGAGTATTGTTTGCGACAAGCATCAAATATTCTTTTACGCGCGGAAGAATTTCCACGCCGGCCGCAATGAAAATACAGACACATCCGACGGCCAACAAAAAACTCAGCAAAGTTCTGTTCACATGCAAAGAAGCCGAACGTATAAACGGAGCGCAGAGATAGGCCAAAGTAAATCCGACTAAAAACGGAAAACATATTTCGGAAAACAGATAAAAAAACGAAAGCAGCAGAAAAAAAATTACCGCCCAAAAAATAATTTTATTTTGAAAAAAATTTATCTTTAATCCAGAAATATTTTTGTACATACCTTGCTCCGGAAAAAATCGCGGAAAAAACAACAACTGCCGCGCACACCTCGAGGAGGCATTCTACATTTACCGCTGCAATTTTACAACCCAAAACCGATACTATGAAAACCAGTTGAATTGCAGTGTTGATTTTGCTGCTCAATAACGGACGCATTTTCAATTCGACGCGCCGAATTTTGCACAGCGTGACCGCGGATAATATCAACAAATCTCTGACAACCACCGCAACGGTTACGTAAACCGGAATAAATTTTACGCAGGCTAAAAGCAGGTAGGAAATTATTACGAGTGTTTTATCTGCCAACGGATCGAGCATCGCTCCGAATTCTGATGATACCTGAAATTTTCGCGCGATGTATCCGTCGAAAAAATCGGAAACGGACGCCGAAATAAAAAGAACGAGCGCCCACGTAAAATTATTTTTCAAAATCAGAGGAATTAAAACAAACGAAGCCGCAAGTCGAAAAAAAGATAAAATATTCGGAATCGATTTTATCATAGCAATTGCGCATACTTTATGCGCAGCCTGCGAAAATCTTTCAGAGAATTTTTATTGATGCAAAAAACAACTCTCTCGTCTGAAAAATTTTCGACGTCGATTTTTAAATTATATAATTCTTTTGTGTGTTGCAAAAAATCCTCGAGATAAACGGCGAGTTTCACGACATTTCTTTCCTCATCTTCGAAATCAATTTTTATTCCGTGTTTCAGAAGAAGCGCCGCAACTTTTTTCTTTAAAAATCTATAGGAAAATTTTCCGATGTAAACGGAATCGGAGGATTTTTCCTGATCTATCGAATAATCGTATATGCAATTTTTAATCGCCTGCGCAGAAATCGAATCTGCAACCGAAATTTCTTTTCCGCAATTATTTTTAACAACTTTTCTGAACGCAGAAAGCATCGCCTGGGATAATGCTTTCTGCTTTGCGATAAGCGAATTTTTTCCGCTCTGTTTTACCTCGATATCTCTTATTTCAAAATATTTCGAGCTTGCTTCAACACAAAAACTCAGGGCAAACAACAAAAACGGAAAAAATTTCATGAAATTTTATTCTATAATTTCCAATCGACTGAAAAAGAATCCGATTTCGACTTCCGCGTTTTCCGGACTGTCGGATCCGTGAACCGCATTATGCTCAATGCTTTGGCCGAAATCTCTGCGAATGGTGCCGATCTCTGCATTTGCAGGATTTGTCGCCCCCATGATTTCACGATTTTTTGCAACCGCATCCTCTCCGCACAAAATCTGCGCAACCGTCGGTCCCGAAGACATGTACTCGCAAAGACTGTCGTAAAAAGATTTTTCTTTGTGAACTTCATAAAATTTTTCGGCCTGCTCTTTGGTGAGCTGCAATCTTTTTTGCGCGATGATGCGAAGACCGGCTTGCTCGAATTTCGCATTTATGCTTCCGGTAAGATTTCTCGCCGTTGCATCAGGTTTAATAATCGAAAGCGTTTTTTGAACAGACATTTTTTCTCCTTTACTATGCCAACTTTTCCCAACCGTTCGGGGTTTGTACCCGGTAGTTTACATTCAGATTATTTTTTTTCAAGTCATTATAGAGTGATTTTGCATTTTCTGCCTGCTGTTTTTCTTCAAACACAATTAATATACGTTCAAAATTTTCGTGTTTTTTGTAATCAAAAGTATCGACCATTATCAATACGTTAGCATTGTTCGGATTTTCGACGCGATTTGTAAAATATATCGGTTGCCTGTCGCTGAATCCGAAACGCATATCTCCGTGGGGTACAAAAGAATGCGTGGAGAACGTCCAAAGTGTTTTATCAACAATTTTCAGACGCTCTTCCAAAGGACTGAAAAAAATGCACCTCTGCTGCGATACATAAACTTTTTCCAAAAGACGGACAACAGACGGAACCAAATTTCCCGCCAAAACATGATAAAAATTTATTTCCATCTTTCTTTCAAATTTTACCCTCTACTGTTTCGCGCAATTTTCACGCAAAAAATCGTACAACAGACGCACGCCGAATCCGGTCGATCCCTTCGAGCAAATGAAAAGATCGCCGTCGGAAGTTTCAACTCCCGCGATATCTATATGTGCCCATCTTTTTTCGTTCACGAATCTTTTCAAAAATTGCGCCGCGGTTATGCTGCCTCCGCGAATGTTCGATTTTGCGATATTTTGCATGTCGGCGATTTCGGAATCGATTCCTCTGTCGAAATGCTCCGTCAACGGCAAACGCCACACTTTTTCACCGGTCGAGAGTGAAGATTTGTAAATTTGCTCGGCCAGCTCGTCGCAATTACTGAATAATCCGGCGAACTCGTGCCCCAGAGCAACAACGATCGCTCCTGTCAGAGTCGCGAGATCTATTATTGTTTTCGGATTAAATCGATCCTGCGCGTACCAGAGCGCATCGGCAAGAACCATCCGACCTTCGGCGTCTGTGTTCAGCACTTCTATCGTTTGTCCGGACATGGATTTTACGATATCTCCCGGACGCTGCGCAGATCCGGACGGCATATTTTCCACCATCGCCATCACGCCGACGACGTTTACCGGTAATTTGTTCAGCGCAACCGTTTTCAGCAGGCCGAGAACGGTGCCGGATCCGGCCATATCATAGCGCATTTCATGCATATTATCCCCGGGTTTCAGGCTGATGCCGCCGCTGTCGAAAGTCACTCCCTTTCCGACAAAGGCAACCGGAGATTCTGATTTCGATCCGCCGTTCCAGCGCAACACGGCCAGCTGCGGTTCGTTTTCACTTCCCTGAGCCACGGCGAGCAGGGAATTCATTCCGAGTTTTCTCATTTCGTCCGCGCCGAGAATTTCAACTTCAACGCCGAGGGGCGACAATTCTTTCAGCGCAATTTCCGCCAAACTTTTCGGATAAATTACGTTCGCCGGCTCGGACACAACCAGACGCGTCAAAAACACTCCCTCCGCAATCGCTTTTAGCTCCCCGAGAGCTTCGTTTGATTTTTCAACGTTTTTGCTTACTACGAACAATCTTTCCAGAATTATTTTTTTGTCTTTTTCTGTTTTATATTTATCGAATTTCCAAGATTTCAGCAGCGCGCCGAATGCAATGTGGGCGGACACACAGTCGCAGGACAGGTGAAGATCTTCGGCGTTTATTCCAACGACAACGTCCGTATCAAGTTTCGCCGTTGCCTTGTAAATTGCCGCCCCCAATTTTTCCGATTCTGTTCTGTCGTATTTTTTATCCGGTTCTCCCAGAGATATCAATACCACGCAGCTATATCGATCGTCCTCGGTCGTCAACTGCACGGTATCGAAAAGTTTTGCCGGCGGACGTTTTTCCAAATTTTTTAAATTTCGTTTAATCGCGCCGCGAAGTTCTTTATCCAACAATTCCGCATTCGGAGACAGGGAACCGTCCGAATATACCCCCACAACATTGACGCAAGAAGCGCGTAATTCGCCGGTTATCGCAACATCTACGACCATAACAAAAACCTCCATAAAAAATTATGATTTCAATGTACAAAACC
>JAISCG010000130.1 GCA_031265715.1 Holosporaceae bacterium
TGGCAAAAAGGACTGGGCGGCGAGGCCGGATTCGGATCGATAGTGCTGGGACCGCGGGCTGTTTCCCGGCTGGAATCCTACAAACCGGATCGGGCGATTCCCCGCATTTTTCGCCTGGCCAAAGATAAAAAAGTAAATTTCGATTTATTTAACGGAGCTCTGATTAATACTCCGTCAATAATCTGCCTGGAGGAATTTTACGACAATTTAATTTGGTGCGATAATCTCGGCGGCATATCCGCTCTGGTGCAAAAAGTGGAGGAAAATTACGACGTTTTTAAAAAACGGATCCTCCTCCAAAATAAATTTCGCTTTCTTGTGGATGAAAAATATCGATCGCATCACATTGTCTGCCTGGACGTGGCCTCCGATCGCTATCAATCTCTTTCCCGGAAAGATAAACGGGATTTTTTGAAAAGAATTGTTGAAATATGCGAGCAGGAAAAAGCGGGATTTGATTTTCTGGGACACAAGCTCACCGAACCGCATCTGCGCATCTGGACCGGTCCGACCGTCGAATCGCAGAATCTTGAAAAATTTCTGTCGTGGCTGGAGTTTGCTCACGATAGGGCGATGCTCTCTTAAAAACTGAATCACCTCTCGATCGGCGAACGAAAAACTCGCAATATTCCACACATTTTCATTGGATAAAGCCTCGTAATTTAAAGTAAACACGGTCGTGTATTCCAAAAAATCAGGCACCTGCGAAATTTTTATTTTTAGTCTACATATCCCTCAAATTCCGTCAATGTTACTATGTATAAAAAAATTAATATTTTTTACATGTCCCTCTTTATAAAGTATAAAATATACTGTATATAGTCATATTGTGATGTGCATTTGTTAGGATGGAGATATGGGATGCAGCACTTGAATGTTTTGTGTGTTTTGTTATCTGACACAAATTTAGGCAGCAGATTCGGTTGAGATTATCAAAACGGAATCGAATCTGTCTGCTGCTGCAAAATATTCGGGATAGCTTTTAAAGATCCGTTAAAGAAGAAAAAAAGGTCGTTTCAGTCTGTAAAATTACTCATACACAGGGTTTCTGGTTGGTATATATAAAATCCTTGCGGAATTGTAACGAGAATGATATCCTCCCCTTCGAAGCCTGAAGAAGCGGAGTTTTTTTATGAATCTTGATTCATCGTTAATGCAGAAAATAACAGAGACAGTTGATCAATATATCAGACCATCGCTCGGTGCGGACGGGGGAGATGTTGAAATTATTTCTCTGGAAAAAAATACGTTGTTCGTGAAATTGAAAGGAGCTTGCTGCGGTTGTCCGTGTGCGGGCGACACTATTAAGTACGGCATTCAAAGAACGCTAAATCAGATGGTATCCGAAGATTTGGTAGTGGTTCCGGTTTGATGGAAGGAACGGTATTTTTTCGAGCCGCATGTGTGTCACTGTTTTTTGTTGTCGGTGCGGCGTATTCGGCTGTTAGGGATGAAATTTTTCACTGTGACCTGGTAAAAGAGTCCAACGACAAAGAGCATCACAAAATTCTGCGCGACACGGACGCTTATCACATCTATCCTCTGGCCTTAAGAGGTATTCCGCGTACGGATTCAGAGTCAAAGAAGGATCGCGATTTTTTTGTGAAGGCGATTTCGGCGGCGATCCGAAAGGTGAATGAATTTGTTCTGGAGCAACGCAAATTAGTGCTTTTGGTTCAGGAAAAACGTCGACAATCTCAAAAACTGACTGCCGAAGAGTCTGTGCAGTTCGTGAAGATTTGTCATTTTTATCAAACGACTAACATTAATGAGTTGTTGCTGAGGGTGGCTCCCGTTCCGGTTTCTCTGGCGGTGGCTCAGGCTGCGCTGGAAAGTCGATTCGGAAGCGACAAACTTATACACAAGCTGAATGCATATTTCGGTTTGGCGCAATCGGAAACACGTCTGGTGAGATTCGATACTTTGTTCAATTCCGTTATTGCCTACGTAAAAACTCTCAATGTTAATCCGGTATATCGCGAATTCAGAGAACAACGCGCGGTTATGATGAAAAAAGAGGTAAAATTGGACGGAGTGAAGCTTGCCGCCTACATCGGAAAATACGGTGAGGACAAAAATTATCGCAAGTTGGTGAGCGAAATCATAAGACTGCATAAATTAAGCGCACTGGATTGAGTCTGGATTCGATGGGGTCAGAATATGATATCCGCACGGGCAGCAAGACTTTTTTGGTCGGAGAATATTCCGTTCTGTTCGGAGGCGGGGCCGTGGTGCTGGTGACGGCTCCGTATTTTCGCCTGAAAATCAGAAGCGGAAAAACAAATTTGGTCGGCGTGGAGGAGCAGTCTCCAGCATACCGCTTTTACAAAACTCATGATTTCAACGGATTGTCGATTGATTTTTGCGATCCGCACAACAAATCCGGGGGATTCGGCGCTTCCTCCGCTCAGTTTTCGTTGCTGTATCAACTGTATTTGCGACTGACCCGAAAGGAATTTGACGCGAAATCATTTCTGGCGGAGTACAAACAATTGTCATCAAAAACAAAAGGCGTCGCGCCGAGCGGAGCGGATTGCGTCGCCCAATATTTTAATTACAGTATTTATTTTAACGGTGCCGACGGCTCGGCGGAAAAAATAAACCGGAATTTTCCGAACCTTGATTTTGCGATTTTTTCAACGGGGTATAAGGTCGCAACTCACCTGCACCTGCAGGAACTCAAAGCATTTAATATTGAAAAATTTCAAAAAGCCGTTCTCGGCGTTCGGAAAAGTTTTGCGGACGGCAACGAGGAGGCATTGGTTGAAAATGTCCGAAATTTCTCCGATTTGTTGGCGGAAAATAATTTTGTTTGCGATAATTCCCTCGGAATCGTTGAAAAATTGCTGAAAACGGAGGGAGTCAGAGCCGCGAAGGGATGCGGAGCGCTGGGAGCGGACACCGTTCTCGTAATTTTTGAAAAATCAAAAATCCCGGATGAATCCGTGCTGCGTGAAATTGTTTCGGGGGCGACGGCAGGATGATGAAAATAACGGTTTTGGGATGCGGACCTTCGGGCGGAGTCCCGACATTGAAATATGGTTGGGGAGATTGCGACAGCAACAATCCGAAAAATCGTCGACTGCGTTCCTCCATAATAATTGAAAAAGGGAACATGGCACTGCTCGTCGACACGTCCCCGGATTTGCGGCAACAATTGCTGAATTGGCGCGGAGACAGAGAAAAACCGGACGCCGTGATTTTTACGCACGCCCACTACGATCACACCAGCGGACTCAACGAACTGCGGCCGCTTTTTTTCGGTCGGGAAAAATTGCATATTTACGCAACCGAAAATGACCTCGAATTGATAAAAAAGGAATTTTTCTACCTGTTCCAAAAAAGCGACCGGGAAATTTACGATTCCTA
>JAISCG010000132.1 GCA_031265715.1 Holosporaceae bacterium
GCCGGTGTATAAAAGATTTCGCTGCAACATCAGATAATGAGACATGACCAACGGAATCACCACAACCGGATACTCGGATCCCTGGGATTTATGAATCGAAACGGCGTAGGCGAAAGCCAGCTCATCCAGTTTCGCATACTCGTAATTAACGTCATTTCCGTCGATGTTAACCGTAACAATCTGATTTTCGGAATCAATGTAGGAAATAAATCCGATATCGCCGTTGAAAACGTTTTTATCGTAATTGTTGCGAATTTGCATCACTTTATCTCCGACGCGATAGCGACGCCCGCCGCGCACTATCTCAAAACCGCCCGGATTCAGGGCGTCCTGCAACGATTCGTTCATTCTGAGAGTGCCGACAATGCCGCGATTCATGGGAGTCAGCACCTGAATATCTTTGACGGGATCATAGCCGAATTTTTTCGGAATCCGCTCCTTTACCATGAGCAATATTTTATCCAAAACTCTTTCCTGATCGTCCTCATTCAAAAAATAAAAATCGGTGGCGTTTTCGTTATCGACGACGGGATATTTGCCGTTGATAATTCTGTGCGCATTTACGATAATTCGGGAGGTCTGCGCCTGGCGAAAAATTTCGTCCAGCTCCACAACTTTGAAAGCCTCGGACTCGATGATATTTTTCAGGACGGTTCCGGCTCCCACCGACGGCAACTGGTTTATGTCCCCCACGAGAATCAAAGTGGCAGATTGGGGAATTGCTCTGATAAAGCTGTGCATAAGCAGGGCGTCAATCATGGAAGCCTCATCCAAAATTATCAGATCGCAGGCCGCCGGATTGTCTTCATTGCGCTTGAATTTTCCGTTTACAGGGTCAAATTCCAACATTCGATGGATGGTTTTCGCCTCTCGCCCCGTCGCTTCACTCATGCGCTTTGCCGCTCGTCCGGTCGGAGCCGCCAGAAGAATTCTGTCTGTTACCGGCGAAAAAATTTCCAATATCGCCTTTGTGATGGTCGTTTTTCCGGTACCCGGACCTCCGGTAATCACCAAAACCTTGTTTTCCACGGCCGCTTTTATTGCTTCCGTCTGTTTTTTCGCCGGGGTAATCGACATTTTTTTCTGCACATATTCGAGGGCGGCATCCGAACGCATTTCCTTCACGCTTCTTTCGGAATCCCGCATGCGCCTCAGCAATTTTGCCGTCTGAACCTCCGCCAGATGGTAATTCGGAAGAAAAATACGAGAATCCTCCGACACGATTCTACTTCCGGCTATCAGTGATTCCATCGCCGTTTCCAAAACGGGCTCGTCCGTTTGAAGTATTGTTTTCGCCTCGGAAATCAGAGCGTCATGCGGATAATACACGTGCCCTCTATCCGTAATTTCGTTGAGCACAAACATAATGCCTGCCTCCGCTCTCATTGGCGATTGCGGATCAAATCCCAGTTTTTCGGCAATTTTATCCGCGGTTAGAAAACCTATGCCCCGAATGTCATGCGCCAACCGATAGGGATTTTCCTTCAAGATTGCAACGGATTCTCTGCCGTACTTTTTATAAATTCTGCCGGCGTAGGCGGAGGATACCCCGTAATCCTGCAGAAAAACCATGACGGATCGAATTTCTTTTTGCTCGGTCCAGGCTTTTGCAATCATTTTCATTCGGTGCCGACCGATTCCCTCAACTTCCGACAGTTTCTCAACGGATTCTTCGATGACATCCAGCGTTTTTTCTCCGAATTTTTTAACAATTCGCTTGGCCGTTACCGGACCGATTCCCGGAATCAGCCCGGATCCCAGATATTTTTCTATGCCGTAGACAGACGCGGGAACGGAACAGGAGTAAGAGGCAATTTTGAATTGTTTGCCGAATTTTGGATGAATGTGCCACTCCCCGGACATGTTCAAAATCTCCCCGGGAGTCGGAGACAGAATATTTCCGATTATCGTAACCGGATCGACGTATCCTTTTACTTTTACTCTGGCCACGACGTAGCCGGTTTCCTCATTTTCGTAGGTAATGCGTTCCAGCTGCCCGACCAATTTTACCAAATTTTCCGTTTCTTTTTTCAAAACCATGAACCAACGTGACCGACAGATATACCGTTATTTTGTGAACACACTCTCCCCAAAGGCATTTTGCGCAAACTGTACAATTCGATGCTGCCAGGATGATCGTGGCATATTTGTTTCGTGTTTTCAAGTGGTTTACCTCAAAAATCTTACTATCAGTCGTATTAAATTAGGTGTTTCCTTGCAATGACGTGAGGAAACGCCCAATTAAATGAGACGGATGGTAACCTTCTGTTTGTATTTTTATTGTATTTTCATGTATAGTGCGTAATCGGTATGGTGTACAGTTATAGAGTTGGAAACAAATTGTGAAGAGTGATATTTCCGGATTCCCCGAATTCCTTCCGAATGAACAAATTGCGTTCAACAAAGTTGTCTCTCTCATCCGAGAACGTTTTGAGTTGTACGGATACGTTCCCATGGAAACCGCAGCGGTGGAGCGCGTCAGTACTTTGTTGGCCAAGGGAGACGATAATGAAATTTACGGGATTTACCGTCTCGGCGATAAAAACAGTGATAAAAAAAGTGGCGGAGAACTCGGTTTGAGATTTGATCTGACCGTTCCTCTGGCAAGATACGTCGCATCAAACTCAGCAAATATGGTATTTCCGCACAGAAGATATCAGATAGCTCCGGTTTGGAGGGGCGAGCGTCCGCAATACGGAAGATATCGGCAGTTTTATCAGTGCGATGTGGATATCATCGGAAACGGCAGTTTATCGATCGAGCACGATGCGGAAGTCATATCGTTGATAACCGATGTACTCGGCTCGTTGAATATTCCACCCTTTATCACACTGATAAATAACAGAAAAATTTTATCCGGTTTTTTAAAAACCACCGTACAGCCGGAAAAAATCACGGATGTGGTGAAAATAATCGATAAATCTTCAAAAATTTCGCCCGAAGAATTTGACGGTTCTCTGATGGAATTGGTAGGGGCGAAAGAAAATGTTTTAAAAATCAAAAATTTTCTGGACACAGAAAAAAGGGGCAGCAATTTTGAAATATTGAGATGGTTTAAGGCATTGAGTTTCAACGAAGAATTTAACCTCGGCGTCAGTGAATTAACAACAATTTTTCAAATTTTAAAAAAACTGGGAGTTGAGGAAAATCACCTGAAAATTTCAACCGAATTGGCCAGAGGCCTGAGTTACTACACGGGCACCGTTTTCGAAACGGTTTTTACCGGCAATTTAGGAGAAAGCGGAAGCATTTCCGGTGGCGGCAGGTACGATAATCTCACGGAAACGTTGTCCTCGAAACAATTTCCCGGAGTGGGCGCCACCATCGGCATATCGAGAATAGTTCCGAAACTCATCGAAAAGGGACTGCTTGCCGTGGATAAAATGACGCCGGCATTGCTTCTGGTAACCGTTCAAAATCGAGAATTCGTCGGAACTTACATAAAGATCGCAGCAAAGCTCAGAAAAATCGGAGTAAAAACTGAGGTTTACCTACAGGATAAAAGTTTGAAAGCTCAGCTGAGCTACGCCGACAAAAAAGGACACGGTTTTGTGCTCATCGCCAACGAAATTGAGCTGCTCGAAGGGCGAGCAATTCTTCGTAATTTAAAAACGAAAGAACAATACATCATTCGCACCGAGTTCATGGGAAGAGAAGTGCTGGAATTACTGGGCATTGCTAAAAAATCTTCGACCTGAAAGTTGTTTCTGTCAAACTTCTTTCTGTAATGCTATACTCCGCAAAAGTAAAACATAGGGAATCTCGGTGAAATTTGCATCTGTCCTGGGCGACTTTTTTAGGGTGTATCTTTGTGGCGGAATCCTCAACAGGTTCTTCATCGGTTTTACCTGCGGAATTCCGTTTCTTCTGAGACTTACAGTTTTGGATTTGTGGCTAAAGGATTGCGGAGTATCCAACACCGTCATAGGTTTTTTTACGCTGTTGCAATGGCCGTTTGCGCTGAAATTTCTCTGGGCTCCGTTTATCGAAAAAACCGATTTTCCCCTTTTATCCCGAATATTCGGACGAAGACGCGGCTGGGCCATGGCGAGTCAGTTGCTTCTGTTTTTCGGACTTCTGGGAATGTCCTCGGTCGACCCGAAAACCGGCATGGGTACTCTGATGTTTTTCGTTTCCCTCGTGGCTTTTGCGGACGGCTGTCAGGATATGGCCCTCTACGCGTACCAATTAAATAAAGCAAGCACGAAAATGTTCGGCCCCATCGCGGGAATTTTTGTTTCGGGATATAAAACCGGAATGTTTTTTTCCAAAAGTATCACTTTGTATATCGCCCATTATTTCGGATGGAATCTTGCCTACGCATCGATGGCTTTTTCAATTTTCCTGTGCACGTTTTTTATTTTGTGCATGGACGAGCCGGAAGTTACCCGAACAAATTCCGGAAAACTCATTGAAAAAATGGTTGAATCCTACGAGAAAAAAGAAAATTTTCGATTTGAATTTATTCACTTCATAAAAACGACGATTTACGAATGTCTGATTTGTCCTTTTAAAATATTTATGAAACGAAAAGATTGGATTCAGACAATCGCCGTAATTATTCTCTACAGAGCCGGAGATCGCATGGCTCAAAAAATGGCCAAGCCGTTTTACATGGACACAGGATTTTCAAAACTTGAAATAGCAAACGTAGTGCAAATATTCGGAACAATTGCGGCACTTATCGGAGGAATTATCGGAGGATACCTGGTAAGACAATTCGGCATCAACAGAGCAATGTTCATGGCGGGAGCTGTTCACGCCGTCGGATGTTTTGCCTATGTCGTTCTTTTCTACGCCGGACACAATGTTGAAATGCTGTATCTGACCGTTTTTATTGAAAATATAACCTGCGGCGCGCTGGCAACGGTATTTATCGCATTTCTCTATAATCTGTGCAACAGAGACTACGCAGCGACGCAGTACGCTCTGCTCTGGTCATTTTACGAACTTGGGGGGACGGTTTTTCGAACATTCTCCGGAATGATCGCAGACTTTTTGGGATGGAAAATTTTCTTTTTATCCATCCCGATTACATTTGTCCCAAGTTTGGTAATCATATACCGAATGATAAAAAAAGAGGCGCCGCACTGTCACTAATAATACGGTGCGGCTTACCGCAAAATCCAACGATTGATGAATTTTTTTATTGTTTTTCTCAATAAAATCGAATAGTATTCCTTTGTATATAGGGGAAAATAAAATGCGCAAAAGTATTATAAAATGTTGTTGTGTGGTTTCGGTTGTTTTTGGAAGTATTTGTTTTGAGGAGTCTTCGGAAGCGATGTGGCCGATAAGAAGTATCATCTCAAGTGAGTATGAGTATGAGGACGATTGTGATGAAATAACGTCATTTAAAGAAGACTCATTTCAAGTTACACACAATTATCGTACCGGAAAGAAAGTAAAGTTGCCTCTGTCACGGGCGATTGATCCGACAGACGATTCTCCGGCTAATCGCGCTGACGTGCAGAAGTGGGTACGCGTCCTCATTGATAAAAAATTTGTGTATAGAAAAGTAATATCACCTGTCAAACGTTCGGGGATTTTGACTTTTGTATCGGAAGGTTGGACATTATCATATAAAAAAGACCCGTCGGATTCGGATCGTCTGTTATGCGAAAATTGGACACGTATATTATTCGAGGATGAAGTAGATGTTTTTACGCTTTTGGAAGGCAGTAATTCTGTTACAGGCTTATACGAAAAATATAGAAGCGATCTGAGTATTAATCAAGTCATAAGATATTTACTTAGCTTACGACCGGATAGCAATGAGTTGAGGGCGCTATCATGGTTGGTAGAAAACTTATTACCAATACTAATACAAGACTCAGCGGCAAATGGAGAGGCGTTAGCTCTACATGCCTCTATGGTATGCCTGAGAATGCTGTCAGATCCAAGTGAAAACGTCGAAAGTACTTTTTTGGAACTGGTAAATGCGAATTACGTTACAACTCTTTCGAATGGAAGAAGAATTGCAAGGAGTATACTATGGGCGGACGCTGCTCTGAAAGGTAATGAAAGTGCCCCCCAGAACCTAGGCTTCACGAATATTATTGTCGATCCACGGCAATTCTCGGAAGACATAAGATTTCTCGAAATAGCGGATGTGATTGACGCTCATCCTCATAGAGGATGGATTTCCGTATCTGCTGCAATAGATCTGACAGACGCAGTTGCCCGAGACCCTATTGCTGCCAGAGTGTGGGAAATAAATCAACATGATCCCAAGATTTTTAATATGCTGCTGCGCGAGCCGTCTTTGGTCTCCCTGACGGCGCTGGCAAGGACGATGCTTGCGACGGATTGTACTGATCCGATTGATTTGATGCTGGTTTTTCAGGATGCAGAATATGATCTTCATATGGAATTTGAAGATACCGTAAACTTCTGGATAAATATATCAGACTCCTCGGCAAATAAAACTGCTCTCACGATTTTGAAACTGGTGAACGAACTGTTAAATGGCAAATTATCTTTCCAGGAGATATGCGAGATGACCACAGACCTGGCAAACGGACGGAAAAGCTTCACGGATATTCAGAAAGAGTTACCAATAATTTTGCCTCAGCCTACTATTGACGACTTTTCGACTCGGTTTGCGCACTTGAGTGGGTTGATGGAGTAAAAAACGGCGCGACTTGCTCCTGTCGACTTACCACCCGTCGCCTTTAAATCTCCGGACCGCTTCGTCGCTTCGTTTCTCGCAGTGACGGGGTGGAACGATCAATTAAATGAGACGGGTGATAAGTTTTTTTTGCATTTTTTATTGACTTCGTCAATAAAACATAATAGTATCTCGCTGTCTTTGGTTTTTGGGTTTGATTATTTCATAATATAGGAGGAAAATAAAAATGCGAAAAAGTATTATAAAATGTTGTTGTGTAGTTTCGGTTGTTTTGGGAGGTATTTGTTTTGAGGAGTCTTCGGAAGCAATGTTGCATGACGGTTCCACACTTGATGCCGCCAGGAGATGCCAGGAGATGCTGTCAGATCCGAATGAAACTGCTAGAAGTGCTTTTCTGAGTCTGGCAAACAATGTATACATTGGAAACATCAAGAAAGGGATACAGGTCGCAATGGTCATACTACGGGAGAAGGCCAGACTGGATAATATACCGGCGAATATGGAGATATTCGATATTATGTACGAAAATCCTGTACTCATTCTAGATCCACCGGAGGGCACGACAACGGAATACGAAAACGAATCAGGAGAATTCGTTATCGAATCAACAGAATGCAGGGAATATTCGGAAAATACGAAATTTTTCACAATGATGTATCTGCTTAAGGATTCCGGGATTTCCCTATCCGCTGCGATAGATCTGGCCAATAAGGCTGCCCAAGACCCTTTTGTCTTCAGGGTGTGGCAAGCAAATCAAAAAAATCCTCAGTTTGGTCTTATTAGAATGATGACACTGGCAAAGACGATGATTGCGACGGACTGTACTAACCCGAATGCTTTGGCGCCGGTTTTTGAATCTGCTTGTGGTAATCTTGGTATGAGATTCGGAACCGCTGTGGAACTTTGGAGAGATATATCGGACTCCAAACCGGTTAAAGATTCTCTTGCGATTCTGGAGGCGGTAAACGGTCTGATGGAAGATGGATTAGTTCCTAAAAAAATATACGAAGTGGCTACAGATCTGGCAAGTGGGCGAAAGAGCTTCGAAGTTATTCGTGGAGAGTTGTCTTGGATTTTTAGTCAGAAAACCTTTGATAATCTTTGGGAACATCTTAACCAAAAAGGAATAGTGTTGTAGAGTGCAGAGGAAATAGCAAACTACACAGAGGCGAAAAAGCTTCACGGACATTCGTAACGAGTTGTCTTGGATTTTTGACCAGTCTGTCCTTAATAAACTTCAGAATCGGCTTCGCCGAATTTGATGAAGTAAAAAAAGGAGCGCATTGCCTCGAAAAAACGGAAAATCGTCAGTTCCTGAAAGATTTTCCGTACAGTGAGGCATACGCTCCGTTCTCTCTCCGGATCGCTTCGTTTCTCGCAGTGACGGGGTGGAATGGTCAATTAAATGAGACGCGCGGTAAGTTTTTTTTTGCATTTTTATTGACTTCGTCAATAAAGTACAGTAGTATCTCGTTGTCTTGGTTTTTGGGGTTAATTTTTCATAATATAGGAGAAAAAATAAAATGCGCAAAAGTATCATAAAATGTTGTTGTATGATTTCAGTTGTTTTGGGAGGTATTTGTTTTGAGGAGTCTTCGGAAGCAATGTTGGAAGAAGCACTCCCAATATTTCATGGTGTCGGGAGGGGAGAAGAGTTGCCTCTGACACCGAAGATTGATCCGGCAGACAATTCTCCGCTCAATCACTATAACGTAGAGAATATGGTACGCGTCCTCATTGATGGAGATTTTACGTATACAGGAACAATGGTAGAGGCTGAACCGGGGAGTTGGCCTTTTTTCACAGTGACGAGTATAGAAATATCATTTCAGAAACCTTTGCCGGATTCGGATCGTCTGTTATGCAAAAATTTGGCAAGTATGTTACTCGAGAATGAAGTAGACGCTGTTACGCTTTTTGTAGGCAATGCTTTCGTCGTAGGCTTATCCGAAAAATACAGAAGTGACCTGCGTGTTTATGAAATCGCAGAATATTTATCTAGATTACGACCGGATAGCAATGGGTTGAGAGCACTGAATTGGTTGATAGAAAACTTATTACCAATGCTAATGCAAGACCCATCGGTAAATGAAGAGTTAGCTCTACGTACCTCTGTGATATGCCTGAAAAGGCTGTCAAATCCGAATAGAACTGCCAAAAGTGCTTTTCTGGAACTGGTACATCAGGGGTACTTTACAACTCTCTCGAGTGGAATAAAAGCTGCGAGGGGTATACTATGGGCGGACGCTGCTCTAATGGGTGATGAAAGTATGCCCTGCGACTTACGCTTCACAAAGATTATCGATCCACCTCAATTCCGGGAAAACATGAGATTTCTCGAAATAGCGGAGGGGATTAGTGCCAATTATCATGGAATAATGATTTTCGTATCCGCTGCAATAGATCTGGCCGACGCAGCTACACGAGATCCCGTTGCTGCCAAAGTGTTGGAAGTAAGTCAACATGATCCCAAGATTTTTAGTATGCTGCTACGGAAACCGTCTTTGGCAATAGATCTGGCCGACGCAGTTGCCCGAGATCCCGTTGCTGCCAGAGTATGGGAAGTAAGTCAACATGATCCCAAGATTTTTAGTATGCTGCTGCAGAAATCGTCTTTTATCCCCCTGGCAAGGGCAATGCTGACGGCGAATTTTGCCGATCCGATTGATTTTATGCTGATTTTTGAGGATGCAGAGTATGATTTTGGTATGAGTTTTGAGGATACCGTAGATCTCTGGATGGATATATCAGACTCCCCGGAGAATAAAACTTTTCTCGCGTTTTTGAAGCCGGTGGCCGAATTATTAAATGGTTCATTATCTTTTTGTGAAATACACGAAATGGCTACAGAGGTGACAAGCGGACGAAAGACCTTCAGGGATATTGATGGAGAGTTACCACTAATTTCAGGAAGAGCTGTCGGTAATTTTTCCTCATTCTACCGTCGATAATTCTTTAACTCAGCTTCGCCAAAAAGGAGTGCATGCCTCGAAAAAGCGAAAATCGTCAGTTCCTGAAAGATTTTCCGTACAGTGAGGCGTACGCTCCGTTCTCTCTCCGGATCAGTTCATCGTGGGTTCCGACTTCAACTATTTCTCCGTGATTTATTACCGCTATTTTGTCCGCATTCCTTACTGTGGATAATCTGTGGGCAATAATAATCACGGTGCGATCTTTCATAAGATTATTGATTGCTTTCTGGACAATGGTTTCAGATTTTGTATCAAGGGCGGAGGTCGCTTCGTCCAAAATCACCACCGGCGCATTTTTTATGAATGCGCGCGCGATGGCGACACGCTGCTTCTGTCCGCCGGAAAGCAGAACGCCGCGCTCTCCCACTTCGGTGTCGAGTCCCTTTTTAAGCTTTGTTACAAATTCGCTCATGCAGGCAGATTTTACCGCGGAATCGATTTCTTCCGGGGAAGCGTTATTTTTTCCCATCAAAATATTATCGCGAATCGTTCCTTTGAACAGAAAATTATCCTGAAATACCACGGCTATTTTATCTCTCAGCGAATCCAAACCAAAATCCCTGACGTCGACTCCGTCTATCAGAATCTGTCCGGAAGTTACATCATAAAATCGAGAAAGAAGAGCGGCGAACGTTGTTTTTCCTCCGCCGGAATTTCCGACGAGCGCCACCGTCTGTCCGACTTCTATAACAAAGGATATGTTTTTTAAAATCGGTCTGTCTTTTTCATACTCAAAAACGACATTTTTATATTCGATTTTATCATTCACCGCCGCGAGCGGAATTGCATTCGGCCGATCCGATATGCTCGGAGTGTTTTTGAGAAGTTCGAACACCCGCTCCATTGCCATCAACGAGAGATGCACGGCATTAAAATCATTTCCGACGGATTTTATCGGTTGATAAAGCATAATGACCGACGCGGTGAACGCGACAAAACCACCGGCAGTGAGAAGACCGTCCGATATCAGACAACTTCCGACCCCTATAATAAGGGCGATCCCGGATCCTATAACAAAATGCATAATCGGAGATAAAATTCCGGTACGCTGCACCATTTTCATACTTAATTTAAACGCATGTTCGAGGGCGCCGGATATTTTCGACGACTGCTTGTCGTAGAGATTGTAGGAAGTTACGACCCTGTTCCCGGCGAACGCTTCTATATAATGTGTCGCGATGGCCGCTCCGGAAAAAACCGCCCGATTCGCCAAATCGCCGATTCGCCTGCGAATTGTTGTGAGAGGATAGACGGCAACGACAAAAATAATTATTGCAACGATTGCCAATCTCCAGGAAATTACGAGCAGAGCAACGATCAATGCGGCCGAATTAAAAAATCTCGTGGAAAACATTTTCAGATGATTCAG
>JAISCG010000138.1 GCA_031265715.1 Holosporaceae bacterium
TTCACTTTATTTGAAAAATTGGAGGCGAAGCTCGATCAATATCCGGGGCAATTGCAGCGCGCCTGCGTCGAATTGGCCAAAGATTGGCGCAGCGACAAGTATCTTCGAAAATTAGAGGCGATGATGGCGGTCGCAGATAAAAATATTTCGCTGATTCTCTCGGGAATCGGAGATGTTCTGGAACCTCAGGACGGTATCATCGGCATAGGATCCGGGGGAAATTTCGCGCTGGCGGCGGCAAGAGCCCTCGCAGATCAGGATTTATCCGCGGAGGAAATCGCCCGGAGATCCATGAAAATAGCCGCAGACCTGTGTATATACACCAATCATTCCGTTATTTTGGAAAAAATTAATATTTAGAGGACGTTATGACTTCACTGACACCAAAACAAATAGTATCCGAGCTGGATCGTTTTATCATCGGCCACGACAAAGCAAAAAAAGCGGTCGCGATCGCGCTGCGTAATCGCTGGCGGAGGCAGCAGGTTCCGAGCCCGCTGAAGGAAGAAATTCTTCCGAAAAATATTCTCATGATGGGGCCCACCGGCGTGGGAAAAACGGAAATAGCTCGTCGACTGGCGAAACTTGCCGACGCTCCGTTTATAAAAGTGGAAGCGACAAAATTTACCGAAGTCGGGTATATCGGGCGCGACGTCGAGCAAATTGTCCGCGATTTGGTGGAAATGGCAGTTTCTGAAACGAAGGAAAAGCATCGCCAATTATTTGATGAAGAAGCTAAAATAAAAACCGAAGAGCGCATCCTCAGCGCCCTGGTCGGAGAAAACGCCGGCCCGGAAACCCGGGATAAATTCCAAAAAATGCTGGACAGCGGAAAATTAGAGGATAAAGAAATCGAAATTAACGTCGCGGACAATTCTTCGGGGCAATCCTTCGATATTCCGGGAATGCCGGGAGCGCAAATCGGCATGATGAATCTCTCGGAGATGATGAACAGCGCCCTGGGAATCAACAAAACCAAGCTGCGCAAGGTCACCATAAGGGAAGCGCGCAAATTAATCGTAAACGAGGAAAGCGAAAAACTTATCGATCATGATAAAACCATTCGCGAGGCCGTGTTTTCCGTGGAACAAAACGGCATTGTTTTCATTGATGAAATCGACAAAATCTGCGCAAAAAACAGTACCGGAGCAGACGTCAGCCGGGAGGGAGTTCAGCGCGATCTGCTGCCTTTGATCGAAGGATGTTCCGTTACGACCAAATACGGCACCGTGAAAACGGACTACATTCTCTTCATTGCTTCGGGGGCGTTTCATGTCTCAAAGCCGTCGGATCTGCTGCCGGAGCTCCAGGGACGTCTGCCGATCCGGGTGGAGCTCGCCAACCTCAGCGAAAAGGATTTTTTCAGAATTTTAAATGAAACCGACAGCAGTTTGCTGAAGCAATATCACGCATTGTTAAAAGTCGAAGGAGTCGGAATCAATTTTCTGGAAGAAGGCGTGAAAAAAATCGCGGAACTGGCTGCCGTGGTTAACAAAAATGTCGAAAACATAGGTGCGCGCCGCCTTCACACGATTATTGAAAAATTGCTGGAGGATATCAGTTTTTCGGCGGACGCAAAATCCGGAGAGGTTATAACGATTGACGCAAAATATGTTGAGGATAAAGTCGGAAATTTTGCAATTCACCGGGATCTTTCTCGATTTATTTTATAATTATATAATGAGCGTCAAAATTATCGGGGGAAAATTCAAAGGATTTCCCCTTAAAGTTCCGGATTCGGCCAGGCCGACTCTTTCCCGGCATCGACAATCCCTGTTCGATATGCTGGAATCTCAGTCCCCGGGAGGAAACGGCTTTTTCAAAGAAAAAATTTTGATGGATTGCTTTGCCGGATCCGGAGCGTTCGGGTTTGAGGCAATTTCCAGGGGGGCCGGGTACGTGTATTTTGTCGATTCCGATCCGGGAGCAATATCCGCAATTCACTATAATAACAAAAAAATGAAAACAGACGAATTTTGTTCGATAATCCGCTCGGATGTGAGACTTTTAAAATACAACCAAACGGATTGGGCTCCGGTTGATCTGGTTTTTCTTGACCCTCCCTACGGCAAAGTGTCTGTTTCAAAAACGCTGGAACATCTGTTCGAAATTCGTCGGATATCGGAAAAAACGATCATAATAACCGAAGAAAGCGCCGGAAAAAGCGAATTTATCGAAGATAAACACTCTGTGCTCGTATCAAAAACAATCGGAAACACTATTTTTAAAATTATACTTTACTAATTTTTTTATTATTAATATAAAATATTATTTATTTGTTAATAATAACCGGCTATAATTATTTATTTTTAGGAGAGTGGAATGAAAAAAACAATTTTTACAGCTGTATTTTTTTTACAAGGCGTTTTTTCAATGGATCAACCTTTGTTGCGGGGAAGTACGATATCATATTATTGTACACCGATTTTGAGCAATACTGAGCAAGATTTAAAAATGTATTTTCGCATTACCGAGTCTTCCATGTTCAAAGATTGTGAAATACCGGAATATTGTTGCCGAGTTGTCCGACAACTTGCTCCGTATGGTTCCTTTTTGAGGAATATTTCCATTGAAAAAATAAAAAAATATCGGAAAATTTTTGACGCAATGAAGCTTAAAACCGATTTCCCGTACGAAACCGAGTATAGGGTAGTCAAAATAATGATTAGAACAAAGCCTGTGGTTAAAATCGCAGATCATCAATTAAATCTGGCATTAAACATGTTCATACCCGAAAAACCGGAAGAAGATGAGTTGGAGGATATAGACAAAACAAAAGTCCCTAAATTAACCCCGGATAATGTGTGTACTTTGCGCGCAACCCGGTTTAATCCGCAACTCTCTGCCGAGCTGGACGAAATATATGATTTGAGTGAACTCATGAAAGGACATGTTTCTCATCTTGCAGCTATAAATCTTTTCTCCTATATGGTGAAAAAAATAACCCCTAATGAGGTGGAAAAACATTAATTTTTTAACTAAAAATTATCCTTTTTATTTTACAATAAAACTTTCTATTTGGGAGAATAAAATGAAAAGAATAATTTTCATGCTGTTATTATTTTTGGGTAATTTTTTTACGTCAGATTGCTTATCGTTGCTGAGCGGAAGGGAAATTTCCGAAGACGAAAGAATAAGTTCGATTATTACGAACATAAGGGGAATACACCGTGAAAATCGCGAAGTGTCGAACTATTGTTCTAAAATTATCGGTGAATTAGCTCCGGTCGGGTCGGGTTTAGAGAATCTTTCCCGCGAAGACATACTGAGATATCGGAATTTTTTTTTCAGAGTTCGTGATACTCCGACTTTAGAAATTATAGAAACGCTCTGTACGAAAGAAGACGACCTGGAATTGGAGAGAGCACTGTTGCTGAGCAATATTATAAAAAACACTTCCGGCACGGTGCATAGCAATCTCGTTTTTTATATGCTTCCCTGAAATTACCGATTCGCAGGCTTTTACCACCCGTCGGATCTTTATTTAATACGACGGGTAGTAAGCAAAGAAGCCGGAGATTTTTTAAATAGAATCTGAAACGATCGAGAATAAACCTTTTTTTAAGTTTTTCAGTGATAAAAGAAGGGATGATTAAAAATTGTGTAAGGAAGTTATTTTTTCGGATTTTTCCCCGAAGAATTCTGAAAGATGAGCATCGCGGCTACATCATGATACTGATGTGCGTTTTGGTGCCGGTGCTGCTGCTCGGGGTGAGGTACTGTGTCGATCTGGTGAGCTATCACCGGGCGTTAATATACGGCGGCGGGTCGGATCCCTACAAAGTTTCCTGTGCGAAGGAGGCTGCATTGGCCGTGGCAAAGCAGTGGAATCCGGGCCTGACGTTTGCGAAGCAGAAAAAATCGATGCTGTATATTGCCGACAGTGTCTACAATAACAGTCCGTGTTATAAGAAGGGCAGTCCGGTGCATCAGGCGATCCCCGGGCTGGAGGTTAAGCGAACTTCCGCCACTCCGGGAAGAATCTATGACCCGCTGAAAGTCGTGTGGTACACCGATCAGGAAAAAGATATACCCGACGCAAGCTACAGAAACGTGGAATACGAGAATGCCACAGGGACTAATGGGAAAACCTCTAACGGCTTCACCGATATCATGAGTCTGTTTGATGTGATTATGAAGCAGGAGAAACTCACTTATATGGCAACCGTTGATTATATCTGGATTGTGTCGATCGATTCCTACAATTTACCATCCTATTATATCTATTCTTCTACCGGTAGTTTTCCCTACACTCAAAGAAAAAATCTCAAATCCGATGACGATAAGGTCCTAGTTTCAGTGGAAAACGACAGTATTCGTGTCATAATCGACAAAGAAGACTTTAAAAAACCGGACCGCGGCTACGCTGTTCCGGCCGAGTGCAACGTCGACATTATCCTATCGATTCCGACCCACGAAGGTGTTTCTCCCAAGGAAATTGCCCAGGCCTATCGCACGTTTTTGGCGAATAATTTTGAGTTCACGCGCGGAGTGAACGTCGGCCTGATTCCCTATTCCGGAAAAGTTTCGCTTCCCTTCGGTCGAGATGATTGGAGCCGTAAGATAGACGCCTTTGATCTCACAGAAGTCGCGGCAACAGGGTATATCCCGGGCTGTTTTCTCTACGGAAGCCGAGGTGTGAAGGACGAGCCGTTAGAAACCGGCTACAATAACTGGGGAAATCTTAAGATAGAAAAACGCAGCGAGGCGGGTGGTGGAGGCGGACGCGCCATAATGTGTCGAGGAAATTATGGTTTTTCGACCGAATATGGTTTTTTGACCGGATTCGGGACTAATTTCTATTGCGTTGGGAATTTGCTGTCGACGGAAGCTCCGTGTCCGGAGTCGAATATGACGTCGGAGGAAAAGGCGGCTCCATTGAATGAGTCGAACAAAAAGGCGACGCTGTTTCGCCGAACAAATGACGCGCCCTGCCTTTCCGGCTACGCAAATATTGCTACCGGGAAATGTACGCAAAATTGCGGCAGGCATTATCACAACCCGTATCCCGTGGTCGAACTGATGGCAGATGTCGGAAAAGTGAAGAATTTGCTGAATATCATCCTTCCGTTCCATGATTCTAAAAACGTCTCGAATTTCATTTTTATTCCGCTAACCTGGGCGAATTATCTGCTGCAGGACTGGACCTCCGATCCGACGATGACTAACGTAGATACTACGACGGCTGATTCGAATACAGGGAAGCTGTCGCATCCGTCGAAAAAAACAACCGGACGAAAGAAGGCGTTGATCCTTGTCGTCAATAAACCCGACCGATTCGAACCCGGCGAACTCACCTACATCGGATTCGATGGTGATTTATTCGGAAATCCGATGGTTGAAGCCGATAAAATCGATTTTTCGATAGATTATTCGGACACCGGAGGAAGATTTCTCGACGGGTCCGCCTACAACACTGCTCCAAACAAGTATGGCAGCGATCCGCTCATCGCCGGACCGAAAAAAATCCTCACCTACGTGACATCCGATGGGAGGGTGGCTCGTGCCGCAAGCGGCTTCTATGAAACAACAACCGCTAACCAGGACTGCAAAAACAGATTCTTTTTTCCTCACAAACACCAGGTGAAAATTGTCGTCGAAGGTCTCGGATTTGAAAAAGGAACGTGGAGCGCTCCCGGCAGTGCAAACACTGCCGCAGGAATCGATGAAAACGACGGCAATTTTGTAGGTATTTGCCATGATGGAGCAAAAATTTATACCATACAGACCATCACCGGAGTAGTGGTTACTTCTTCTGACGATGGTGTAACTTGGGCAAAATTTGGCGACGAAAGCGCTGTAACGGCAAAAACTGCTTCGGGCTTGAGTGCTACCACCACCTGGTGGTCTGCAAGATTTTATGATGGGCAGTTTTATACATTGGAAAAAGCTTCCGGAACGATTATGTATACTCCTGATGGAATAGAGTGGGGTAAATGGTCGCCGAACGCAGGGGCTCCCCTTGTACCTCCCTCGGGTAGCTACCAAAACATGTGCTACGACGGCAATTCTGCTTTGTACACCATCCACGGCACTACCGGAGACCTTTATAAATTCGACAAAAGTGAAAATGGGTGGGAAAAAATCGGGACGGCAGGTCCTACCTCAGGTAACGGTTGGCAGGGAATAGATTACTGCAACGGCGTGTTGTATACCGTCGACAGAAGTAGCGGAAAGGTAAAAATATCCGCAGACGAAGGAAAGACTTGGGATTTGAAAGAAGACTTACAGGCTGTCTTTGGCGGAACCTCATGGGCTGATATATGCCATGACGAAGACGGCAATATGTATATGTACGACGCGGCTTTGAAAAAAATAGCTATGATGCGTGCAGATAGCTCGAGATGTCAAATAACATCCACCGCTGCTGCGGTGACAACGCTAAATTACATCTGCTACCATGCCGGTAAGTTTTATTTAATAACGAACAATGGAAACGGAACACTTTATGTTTTCACGCCTACGCAAAGTACTATTACCGTCAAGAAGGACGCTACCACTACCGTCCTCGACTCCCCTGTGGTTGGAAGGAAAGAGATCTATATTGAACCGTCGCAGATTTCCGACATAAAAGACAGCAATGGCAATTACTCAATCGAATTTGAGATGACAAACATCCGACTCATTTCCGCGGAAATTATCGTTCCTCCCTGTGGTTCGGATCAGAGAACTGCCGAAGTTCCGTCTAACTCGGTTTTGATGTGGAACGGATGGGACAAAGTTGGAAGCGAGGAGAATCGATTGTCTCCGACAGAGGCTGCGAAAAGAGCCACATCCGCTGCCTGCGAGAAGCTGAAATCAGATAATCCGAATTTGAGAATTTACGTTGTGAAATATCGAAAGAAAGGCGTAGACGCTGACTACGCCTACATCGATTCCTGCGCCTCAGCGGAGGGATATGTCTACGATGTTAATACAAATTATTACAAAAAAGGCACCGCTGCTGCTACCGTAGCGGTCGCCACCGCCGCAGCGAATCTCAATACGGCTCTGGCTGATATCGCTGATGATATCAAAAGCGCCGACATGGGCGGGTATCAAGCTGCTAAAAATATCCCGTAGCGATATGTCCCATGTGCATTGAGTACGCAGCGGGCTCTGCGAGGCGTATTTCCTAAAAAACCCTCGAAATAACTTGGCTTCGCAAAAGGCCCGGTAAAGGAGATTAACACCTACAGATTTTAACCGCTGATCGGTTTTACACCCACGGTGCCGTAGTCGATTTCGACTCCGATAGTTCCGAGGGCAGTTCCGTCATGACTGTAGGCTTTACTCATATCCGTGTAATTCACGTAGCAAAATGAAAAAGCAATCGTATCTCCGGTTTGATCGTATGTTTTAAACATACATACCTTGCAAACTATTTCCTGAATAACCACCAGCGTGCCGCTTATGCTGATGAGCCTTTTTATGGAAATCTCGTCCATCTTCTTTCCCTCGTAGAGGTACTGCTGAATTATCGGAGACCAACTTCCGTACTCCATCCACACCCAAATATCGCTGCCGATAATTTGTCCGTCCCCGACCTGCTGGCCGGAAGATTTATAGGTCGCTAACCTTCCGCTCCCGAGCTTGATCGACTTGCAGGGAGCAGTATCCTCGGAGGCGTCTGCGCCCCCGATCTGTCCGAGTGTACTGTTAAAAACATCTTTACAGGTGATCACGTACTGAGGCGTTTTTCCGCTTCCGAAAGCATTGTTTCCCTCATCGCCTCCGTGAGTCTTGTCTGCTGTTAATTGTGGCGTAAACATTGAAAACCTCGCATCCTCACTTCTCATGCCAAACATTCGATATCCTCAACTAAAATCACCACAACCACTGACACTACCACAAACAAAAACACTACTCTCCGTTACTTTGCCGGAGGAGGCAAAGCGGCTACCAATCTTATGGACGCCGTCAGCTCCTCCAATTGAAAATGCGGACGCAAAAAAATCGTCGCCTTATAGGATCCGGGCTTACCCGGAACATCAAAAACGTCAATCCGAGCTTCTCTCAGAGGAAACCTCGCTTTAAGCTCCTGACTGGCCGCATCATTCAGCAAAATATAACTGGCAATCCAATTGTTTAAATAACTCGAAACATTATCCTTCGTTAAAAACGATCCGATTTTGTCCCGCATAATTGCCTTTATATAATGAGCAAATCTGGAAGCCGCCAACAAATACGGCAGGCGCGCGCTCAAGGCGGCGTTTGCATTGGCGTCATCCGTATTGTAGACTTTTGGTTTTTGAGTTGTTTGTCCCCCGAAAAATGCCGCATAGTCGGACCCTTTGCTGTGACAAACGGCTAAAAAACCCATATCCGTCAGCTCCTTTTCCCGTCGATCGGTAATTGCTATCTCCGTCGGACATTTCAGCGCAACATCACCGTCGGTTGTTTTAAATACATAGGCCGGAAGTCCCTCCACCAATCCTCCGCCCTCAACTCCGCGAATTGCCGCCGGCCATTTATGCAGCGAAACCGCATAGCCTATTCGCTGCGCCAGAATGAAAGCGGCGTTTCCCCAGCAAAACTGAGAATTATCCGCTCCGTCTATGGATTCGACATAGTTCATACCGTCAACCGGCAGCGTGTCCGGTCCGTAGGGAAGTCTCATCAACACCCTCGGCATAACAAGCGCCACATATCTCGAATCTTCGGTGTCCCGGAACGATCTCCACTTGATCATTTCCGTGCTTTCGAAAATTTTCGCGAGATCCCGAGGCGCGGCAAGATGCGAAAAACTCTCCATATCAAACATTCTCGGATGAGCGGCAGCAATAAACGGAGCATGAGCCGCTGCAGCAACATTGGAAATTTTTTCCAGTAAAAGTATGTCCTGGGGATGACGCGTAAATTCGTATCCGCCGATCAAACAGGAATAGGGATGCCCGCCGAAAGTGCCGTATTCCTCTTCGTACACTTTTTTAAACAGCTGACTCTGGTCAAATTCAACGGCATTCTCCAAATCGTCGAGTATATCTTTTTTGGAGGCATTCATTACCCTTATTTTGAGCTGAGTACCTGTTTCTGTGTTCATAACCAGGTAGTGAAGAGCTCTCCACAAACCTTCCATTTCCTGAAATACCAAATGATGTAAAATTTCGTTAATTTGCGCGCTCAATTTTGCGTCGATATCGGCGACAACCCTCTCGACGAAAACCAGAGGATTTTTCATAACCGTTATCTTTGCTTCCTCAATTTTGGCGAGCAACTCCAGCAGCATGCTGCATGCGTACACCTCCGCAGACGGATCTTTTGCCAACTTACCCTGGATAAACATCTCTTTCAAAATTTCCCGGGTATTCTGCGCAGGTGCATCTCCGCTTGGCGGAGGAGTACCGCCCGGAGGAGCATCGCCGACCTTGGGCGAAGCCTCGGTATTGTCTGCCGAGGAGGGAGTAGCCGCAAAATCCGCGGTAACGGTCTGTTTGTTGGCCTTCAAAACAGCATCAATCTGAGTTTTCAGCAAAAGCTTAAGATCCGGACTTGCAACAATATCCTGGATGCTCTGCTGCAGAGGATCATTTCCCTCTACCTTAACCAAAACATCATTCAATTTTACTCGAGACTGATAGATTTTATTCAGTTTCGGAACCTGCTTCGCAATGCTGATCGGACCGAAGTCATCCATATGTTTGAAAAAAAGCTCGGCATTCAGAGTTTCGGAACCGTCCCCCAGAGTACTCTTAACCTGTATCGCCAATCTCGGATTAACCGATATCATAAAATCCGGAAGGTTGTCCCGATCTATTTCCACGAACTTTCTGAATTTAATCGGCGGCAAAGGATCAACCGGCATGCCGGATAAATCCGCTATAACCCCGATAACAAACGGCAATTCTTTCATAATTATAGCGTTGCCGATCTCCACATCATAGGTAATGTGGACTCGCGGGGAACGAACTCTATCTAATGTGTGTTGTGTACTTTCAGTCATCATTACCCCTCAAAAAACAAAACCACCAATGAAATTGCGATTTTTGTATTTCATACTCTTTACAAGATAAAACAAAAAAATTTATATACGGTTAATTTTATAAAAAACTTACAGGGTCGATATCTATTTGTATTTTAATATTTTTTGGGATCTTCTGCGAAAATATCCAAGATTTTATCGCATGATTTAAAGATTTTTCACTCGGCGCCTTCAGCAAAAATCTCCATCTTGTTCTCCCGCGGAGCAAAAAAATCGGAGCCGGAGCCGGACCGAAGACTTTTATGTTCTTCGGAGAGGTCCTTGCCAAACTTTTTGCAACTTTCTCCGTCAGTTCCTTATTTGTGCCGGAAATAATGATGGAGGCCAGGCGGGAAAACGGGGGTAACTCATTGTGTTTCCGCGATTCCGTCTCCAATTTTATAAAATCGTTCGGGTCATCGGATTTCAGCGCAGCATACAAAGAGTGATCCGGAGAAAACGTCTGGATAAAAATCCTCCCATGTTTTTCCGCGCGTCCGGCTCGACCCGCCACCTGTTTTATCATCTGATATGCTTTTTCGGACGCGCGCAAATCGGCGCCGTTCAGTCCGAGATCTCCGTCAATCATTCCCACGAGAGTGATGTTCGGAAAATGATGCCCCTTCGCTAAAATTTGAGTACCGACAATGATATCCGTCTCATTATTGATGATTTTCCCGAATAATTTTTCGATATTTTTCGAAGACGAAATTGTGTCGGACGAAATCGTTTCGATGCGCGCTCCCGGAATTTTTGCCTGCAATTCCTCAAAAATTCGCTCGACTCCGGGACCGAACGGGATATACGAATCTTCCTCTGAGCAGCAAAGACATTTTTTCGGAACACTGATTTTGTGATTGCAGTGGTGACAGGTCAGTTTATCGATATTTTTGTGATACACCAGCCACACGGAACAATTCGGGCACGCAACTTTTTC
>JAISCG010000141.1 GCA_031265715.1 Holosporaceae bacterium
AAAATACCGTTTGCGATCAATCGTCCGGTTCTTCTGTTTCCATCCCAATAAAATTGATTCAGGCTACTCCAAAGAAAAATTCTAATGGCTTGCCCTACTACGGCGTAGTTATCCAAGACAGTGTGAATCTCTTTTTCGAAGATGTCATCTAATTCTCCCGCTGGTGGAACTGTATATTTTTTGGTCCCGGCGATATTAACCGAACCGTTCCTGAATGATCCGGCATACAAGGCTTCATTTTGCGCTATTTCTTTATTTATTTGATGAAAGATACTTTTTGATGGAGAAAATTTGTTATTTTTCACAAGTTCGAAAAGCAAAATCCAGGCGTTTTTGATATTTAATACTTGCTGAACATCGTTGATTTTATGACCGCCTATGCTTACGCCATCGACCAGTGTTTTTACTTCCGGAAAGGTAATAGGATTATTTTCCAATTGAGAAGTATCAAACACATATTCCGGCAGCATTTTATATGCAAGCATCAACGTTTTTTTTCTGTTGACGGGGGCGGTATTAAAAGACAATTGGGGATTGTAGGAATATAGCATATTTCACCTTTCTACGCCTGTGATCGTACTATGGTAATAAAATATATGCAAATTTTTTATTGCAAAAAAAGACGGCCAAAAACAATAAAAAGCATCATCCGCAGTCACGCGGCAAATTGAAGATTTGCGAAGTGCGCACTTATGCACTATCAAAAATATTGATAATGCAATGTTAGCCTGCGGCACGTCCGGAATATTTTGAAATTGAAATACGATATGTTATCGTAACAGGTGTCTGTTTGGTAAATAAGCGTATGGCGATATATCACTTGCATGCGGGATTTGTGAGCAGGAGCACGGGAAGAAGTTCTGTGCAATCCGTCGCGTATATTTGCGGTGAAAAACTGCACGAAGATTATCGCAATCAAGATGTGGATTATAGCGGTAGAGGAAAAGACGTAGCCCTGGTAAAAACATTATTTCCCGATAACAGCAGGTATAAGGATATATCTGTTTGGAACGAGCTGGAGAATTTTGAAGATCGCTATGCCGCAAAGTATTTTAAGAGTGAAGAAACGTGTGAAAAATATAAATCGTCTGTACAGACTGCTCAGACAATAGTGTTGGCATTGCCAAACGAACTTTCCCTAAAAACAAACGAGGAGCTGTTGGATAAATTTGTTAATACAAGATTTACCGGCAGGAATCTTGTAAGTACCTATGCAATACATGAAGCAGAGGGAAACAGGCATGCACATATACAAATCAGTCGTCGAGCGATAGGAGAAAACGGTGAGTTTGTGAGCCGTAAAGATCGGGAGATATGTACCAAATCTGCGCTTTTGGAGACGAGAAAATTATGGGCTGATTTAACAAACGAATTCCTGGTGAAAGAGGGATTCAAAGAGAGAATCACGGAGAAAAGTTTTGCAGATTTAGGGATAGATCTGGAGGCAATGAAGCACCGAGGTTGGTATGCGGACAGTATCGGTACAGACAGCAGAATTGCTCGGGAGAATCTCGAAATATCGAGAAGAAACGAGGAGAAGATACTGTCCGATCCCGGCATTATTGCGGATTACCTTAATGAGAAGAAGGCGGTATTTACACAGAAGGATATATTGAACGAAATCGGGAAAAGAGTATTTGAGGGAGATAAGATATCTGCGATATTTGAGAAGGTACTGGAGGAAGCAAAATATCTGGGAGAGGGAATCAACGGAGAGTTTTTATATACGGGAGAGAGGTATCAGCAGCTGGAATCCGACGTACTCTCCGGGTTCGATGTTTTGTCCTCTCAAACCGCCGAAACGGTTTGTCGCGAAGAGACTGTTTCGGCGGTTCTCAGCAAATATAATCATCTGAGCAATGAGCAGAAGGAGGCGGTAGTCGGCCTTACGGGAGAAAGTAATTTCGGAATATTAGCAGGTAAAGCCGGAGCCGGTAAGACAACAACGATGAAGGCGCTGTCGGAAATTTACGAGCAAAACGGATCCCGAGTAATCGGCATGAGTTTATCGGCGGTGGCGGCGGAGAATCTCGGCAAAGATGCGGGAATAGAAAGTCGTACGATAGCAAGCTGGTCTCACAGGTGGAGGGTATACGAGACGGCACAGGAGAAATTTCTATCGTTTGATTCAATGGTAACGGACGGAGTTCTAAAGCAGTCGGATTGGTATCGGGATCTCAGGAGGTATGAGGGAAGCCGACTGAAATCCGGAGACGTGATCATTGTCGACGAAGCCGGAATGGCGGGAACGTCTGATTGGAAGGTAATTTTAGACGCAGCAGAAAAGTTCGGAGCGAAGGTAATTGCCGTCGGTGACGATAATCAGTTTAAACCGATCAGTTCCGGAGACTGTTTCAGACAATTCACGGATAGGAACAGGAAGAATATATTCGAATTAAATGAAATTCGTCGCCAGAAAGAAGATTGGCAGCGAGAAGCAAGCATAGAATTTTCAAAACTCAACACCGGAGCGGCATTGGAGAAGTACGAGCGTTACGGAAAATTACACGCGAGCGCGTATGGCGCTATGCATTCCGCAATAGCCGAAAAATATCTGGAAAACGAGAAAGTCGGAAGCGTCGCAGTTTTATGCGCCACCGGAGCTGAATGCACATCGATTAATGATAAGATTCGCTCTTTGAAAAAAGAAAGAGGAGAACTCGGGGAAGATCTTCTCAGGATAAATGGTCGAAATTTTTCCGAGAATGATCGTGTAATCTTTCTGCAGAATAATAAAAGTTCGGATCTGAAGAACGGTCAGGTCGGAATCGTAAAATTCTTCGAAAACAATACACTGAGCGTTCAAACAGAATCCGGAATTAAGAATATTGATATCAAAGAATACGACAGGCTGGATCATGCCTATGCGATAACGTTGCACAAATCTCAGGGAAAAACCTATGATAATACGATTGTGTCGGCGAGTAAGATGATGGATGCCAAAGCGTTTTATGTGGGCATGACCAGGCATAGGGAGAATGTAGATCTGTACTATAGCAAATCGGATTTCGGATCGTTTAAATCCCTCGTAAACAGCGCGTCTAAATATACCTGTAAGGATTCGGCGGAAGATTACCGAAACATCGAAAATCAGAACAAAGCGAGAGTCTTTGAGTATAAAGAGAGGCTTCTGGAAACCGCTTCTTTGCTGAAGGATATCAACTGCGGAGAAGCGGGGTGGAAAGAGTATCATGCACTGAAGAAGAACAGCATGTCTCTCGGAAGAGAAATTCTTGGCAGTTACGAATCCCACAGGTTGTATCTGGATCAGCTCGGTATTACAAAGGAAAAGCTCGAAATAGGAGTAGGACTAAAGCAACGTCCGCTGAGTAATGTCGAATTGAACGCAAAAAGCACCGTTACGTTGTATGCAAAGACGGCTTCGGAAGTGAGGGCGACGTTCACCGAAATGAAAAAAAGCTGTTTTAATATCACCAAGCACGAATCCTACGAAAAATATTGCGAAATGCGGGAACTGAGAAACGATCTGGCAAAGGAGATACTCTCCAACTATCCGCTACACCGAGAGTTTGTGAGAGATGTATCCCGAGAGTTCTTCATCTCTAAAAAAACAATTAAAAATCAGGTTAATTATGCGGAGAGGATTAATGCGGAAAAGGCTTCTGAATTAGCGAGAGTAGTTTTAGAGAAAACCGTTATCCCGAACATTTCTAATGATATTTTTGCAAGATTGGAGGCGGCGAAAATTGATGTTATCAGGAAGATCAGATATGAAGGATCATCTGTGGCAGACTGTATGATTCGGGATAAAAATTCCTACGGATATGAGGAACGCTTTAAAAAACAATTAGCGATATCGGGGTATGCTCCGTATGTATCAAAATCGATGATGTTTGCCTACTGTGGAGAGAAAAGTCTTTCTAACAGCATGCATAGCGGAAATTTTGCGAATGAATATGCCGGTATACTGGTTCAGCGAAAAATTGAAGAACTCGGACCGGAAAAACTTACTTTAAATATAGTAGAAGATGCAATAAAGCAGGCGCTATGCTTTAAGGCACTACAGGAAGCTTCCGGTACGCCGATATTCGGTAATGCATCAATAATTGAACTACACAGGCAATCGTTGTTTTTGTCTGAAAAAATTACATCTGAAAATATACATATTCTTAAAAACAAAGATTTCATGAAAGAGATTGCCGACGTCTTAAAACGTGCTGATTTCAGTAGTCAGCCCTCCTTATCACAAAGGGATATTGACCGTCTTGCATCTGTAAATCAAGCAGATATTACCTCTCGATTACAGAGTCAAAAATCTGCTGAACCGGAAAAAACTCCCGTCAAAGAACGATCCGGAGATTTCGTAATCAGTCGGTAACGCTCCCTCTACTTGCACTTTTTCGGAGTATGTAATATCGTTTTTCCGGGACTTATAATATTGTTTTTTAGGAATTGAAAATGATCGAAAGATGGCAGGAAAGTAACATAAAAAACTCCCTGAAAACCGGCAGAGTTGTTATATTAGCAGGAGCAAGACAGTGTGGAAAAACTACAATAGCTAACCGGTTGGCGTCTGCTGATAAAGACGTCATCTTTCGAACCTTGGACGATATTGCTATGTTAGCCTCGGCAAAGGCTGATCCTCACGGCTTTGTGTGTCACAACAAAAAAACTCTTATCATTGATGAAATTCAGAGGGTTCCTGATTTATTAATCGCAATAAAGAAAGAAGCAGATGAAAATCCTACATATGGCAGATTCTTGATAACCGGATCTGCCGACGTGCAAAACTTACCGACCGTTTCCGAGTCTCTTGCGGGACGGGTAAATAAAATACTTTTGCATTCTCTTTCCCAGGGAGAAATTGTCGGCGCCAAACCAAACTTCATTGAAAAAGCGTTTAAACAGCAATTCGATTGTAACGGGATAACAAAACGAAAGGCTTTAGAACTGGCCGTTAAATCCGGTTTCGCCTATATCCAGATCGCATACATCCGTATTCATAAAAAACATCCCAACCAAAACAAACAAAGCAATGGTTTTTTTCATTTTCCCCTCCATTGAAAACACACTGCTTCAGTATGCAACTATTTTAAATTAAAGGACACATATTTTTTGCAAAATAATCTAAGGTCTCCTTTCGATATATTTGTAAATATCAAAACTCCGTTTCCGTTTTTACCTTCCGGATGCGTGAAAACTTATAATTTCTCTTTTTTTTATAATTTTTTCGCTGTTCTTCCAACAAACTACGAACGTAGTCATCTCTAAAACAGTTATTCTCGGATTCATCACTTGCTTTACTTGCTTTTGAAAATGCATCATAAGCATAGAAAGCTGCGCTATACAAGACGTCTGAAACCCATTCTGCGTATGTTTCACACTCTCCGTAACGAATTTTCTTATGATTATCCTCCAGCTTTTCTAAATCCGGATCATGGTAATG
>JAISCG010000033.1 GCA_031265715.1 Holosporaceae bacterium
CAGAATTCGGAAAGGAGATCAATCGTCAACACGGGAGCGAAGCGAACGGAGCGGGCAGACGGTTGATCTCATTTCAGATTCTGTTATGACCGAGTAAGTCCGCGGCCGTGTTAGCAAAAAGGAACAAAGCCGTCTTCGAAGATGATTCCGATTAGATCGAGAAGCACGATGCGTAAGACACACGCATCGGATTAATGAAAAAAACTATACAAAGCCGCAGAAGCAAAAAATCACGAGGTTCAGACCGAAACGAATACTACCGATTAGCCAGAGACTGAAGACTGAAAACGGTACGGGTTTAGATGAAGCAACACACAAAACCTAACACAATAGCGGCTCCCCCCAAAAGCATCACTTCCACTGCCTAAATTGTAGCGCCTTTTTTTCTATTTACCCTATGAACTACACCAGAATCGGTCTCTACCGGAGTTGGGCGAAAACCGTCATTATTTCTCTGTCTGTTTTTTGCTTCCATAGCTGCAAGATCCTTTATAAGCTCATTTGAGAGCGGCTGAGCAACATTCTTGTTAAAAAACATAGACTTATAACTTCCGGCCAGTAATTCCATCCATATTAATCTGCCCTCTGCGCTTAAACCGACAGGCTGCATAAAATTTAATAATATGGCTTCCTCTTGAGAAAAAACATGAAATACCCTACTAGGAGCCAAGCTATTCCACACCCTTGAAGTACAATCCGCATCTATGGAAATACAGTCAGAATATGAAACTTTCTCAAATTCCCCTTGGATCACTTTTCTGTCTTCAGCAGAAATTTCCTTCGCTGAGTATATGGGAACTAATTTTTCACACGCACACATACTCCTTACTGTCCGATAGGTTACTTCATCCACAGTCCCGAAAGGACAAAATGAAGACACAGTAAATGGTTCTAAACTGAAATACCGACGTAAAAGCGCCTCTCCCTCAGGACTAGAACGAAATTCCTTTAATATCAACGTCCTCATAACGCCAATTAAACATTCAGTGAAAAAATTTAAACCCTCCTCATCTATTTCTCCATTTTTAGGAAATAAATGCGCCATAAACAAAGTCTCTATCTTATTGAATTCATGAAACATTCCCTCCGGAAATAGTTGCCTAATTACTTTTAAACAGTCAACAGTATCTACCTTTAACGGACGATATATAATTCTATCATTTAGCATAAGAGCAATACTACTCACTTGCATTTTCGCACAAAAACTCTCTACTTCCTCGTGAGTCACCTTTAAACCAAGTTTATCTACCACAGGTCTAATCACTCCGGCAACACATCCCAACATACCGATCTTATTGCTGGTTCTGTCCCCCCCTATATCGTATGCATTCGGAAAAATACGACTCACAACACTAAGATCACTGGGGGTAAAATCATAGAACACTCCTTCCGAATAACGTTTTTTAAGAATTGTCTGTATGTCACATACAGGTAAGCGTATAGGCAAAATACCAGATGCTTCCATGTATAACCGTCTCACCAATCCGCTTTTTTGCAGATCTTCAATCATATCCTTCCCCGCCAGACGACCAAAAACATACTTTAAAATCTCATCATCGCAACTTTCAACCTTTAACAGGTCACTCCATCCTTTTCTACACTCGACACTGTTCCTGGGAAACAACATCGCATCCGAAAGTAAGCTACCGTCCATGGAAAACAACGACCCTGCCATCACTACCGCGGACATTCGAACCATTGCACAGAATTTATTCATTACACCTCTCCATCACATTCATTACAATCCAAAATATATAAGTTTACAAAAATTTACAAAAAATATGACAACACCCAAAACAAATGTCGTATACTGCGCATCAGTGGAAGCAACACCCAATCCACACAAAACTAAAGGAAGAGCACGGGCTGCAATATAAACTCCGCTTTCAATTTTTTCTCTCCGACCTACTCTAAATTCTTCCAACTGATCAATCAACTGTCCAGGAGGAAGTATTAGTCCATCACGATTAACAATAACATTATCAATAACGTTGGCTGCTGCCAGAGGAACCCCAACAACTATCAAAGCGGCACTAAGCCCCCCTCCCGCTGCTACTGCTGGAACAATATTTAAAGCGGCACAGACCGCATCAGAAACTGACCCACTAAGATCAGTTATTATTCTATCCAGTGTTTGATTGTCAACACCATTGGGATCTCTTTTCCACCAAGAAAGTCTAAGAGTGTTTGCCTTTGAAATATCTCCTCTTGTTCTTCTATCAAAACCGTAGAACACCCCTGAAAGGAGGTCAACAATAGGAAGAGGAACATTTCCTGTAACCCGTAACACATTTGCCGCAGGAGCAGGAGGAACAGCAAAAGCAGCAGCGATCAAATCATCAAAACTAAGATTCCCCATGTTTTGCTGGATCGTGCTTATTTTGTCATCACTATAAACCCACTCCGCAATTTCACCAGCCACCCCAAACATCGTACTAAAAAGATTAACGAAAACCGAAGCCCCTCCCATCCCTCCTCCTGTCACAGCCTCTACCACACTCTCCGTTATTGTTCTTGTCGCAGTTCTTGTCGCGACCTCCGTCATAGCCTCCACTACGGACGGAATATCATTCCCAACAACAAAGCAAAATAACATCAAAACGCATATTTTTTTTATACGTTTCATAAAAACCTCCACAATAACAACATCTTGTTGTAGAGTACCATAAAACAATCCAAATTTGCAAATGAGTATATAGGACTTTTTTTTCAGAAGGGGTATGTATTTTATAATTAGAGGGGCTTTAATCCTCTCTATGAAAAAAACACTGTAATTCTCTTGTGATATGTGAGATTTGCATAAATAGTTCCAATTTTTTGACGTATGAACTCAGTATTAAAATTCTAAAGAATAGCTATTCATTCTTTTTTGAGTATACACGTTAACCTGTGAATTGCTGCCGTTAGCCGGAATCATGCCGCAATTGAGGGCTCCGTAGCATTGTCGATGAGTTTCTGCCCCGGATTCATTTCAGAGCGGCAACAAACATTCCAACCGCTTTTTTCAGGTGATTGGGAGCCGGATACGAATATCTTTCCGTCATCGCAATTGTCGAATGTCCCATGAGTTTTTGCACCGTATATAAATCCACTCCGCTCATTACGAGCCAATCGGCATAGGTGTGTCGCAGCGTGTGGAAGACTACTTTTTGGCGCGGATCGTCTACCCCTTTATTAAACCCCGGCGATTCGACAGCTCTGCTGAAGCTGCTGGAAACACTTTTAATCGATCCCCTAATGCTTGCCGTAAAAACGAATCCGTTTGATTGCGAATTTTGCCTGTTCTTTTCTAGCATTTTCTTGATGTCCGGGGTCATGATTGCGATGAGCTATGGCTATGAAATATCGCTAGTTCAACACGTTTACCGCTTTCTTCAGGTGATCCGGAGCCAGGTGCGAATATCGCTCTGTCATGCTGATCGTGGAATGTCCCATCAATTTTTGCACGGTGTATAAATCCACATTCTCCATTACTAACCGGCTGGCATAGCTGTGGCGCAAGGTGTGAAATACGCCTTTTTGACGGATGTCGGTTACATTTTTGTTAAAGCCCAACTCTTCGAGAGTTCTAAAATAGGTTTTGGAAATTTCCTTGATCTGCCCTCCTTTTGCTGTTTTAAAAATAAGTCCGACCGAGTCGGGGCCTTTCCTTTTCA
>JAISCG010000060.1 GCA_031265715.1 Holosporaceae bacterium
ACCTTTAGCATATCTTTCTCGAGCAATATTCATGCCTCAGCTTACAACTACAGAGAAGCTAAAGCAATTCACGCTAAAGCGTAATGTTTATACCCGGCCCCATGGAAATAAAATATTCAATATTTGATCATAAAATATACTCCAATGAAAATAAAAAAGTGGGCATAATTATGAAATTAATAACATTTATACTCTTGCTTTTAATGCCGTTAGTAAATACTTCAGCAATTGATAACTCTCCGAATTTTGAAATCGTAACTTCAAATCATTGCGAAGAAGATGATAAATTACTCAACGATCAGAGACTTGAAGTTCTAATGTCAAAAACGGAGCTTGAATTTTTAATCAGTCTTATAAAGAAATACAAACCCAAAAAAATACTGGAAATAGGAGTATTTAAAGGGGGAAGTTCAGCAGTTATATTGAATTCCATAAAAGATATGCGCGAAACAAAGCTATATTCCATAGATTTATCTGAAACCTGTTATTCAGACAGTTCAAAACCGACGGGATATGTGGTAAATGAACATTTTTTACATTTGGCGAAGGACAAATGGAAGCTGTATTTGGGGAATATGGCAGCAAAATTTATCGATGAAATAGGAGGCGATATAGATTTCGTATTTATAGATACAATGCACACGAACCCCGGTGAAATTCTCGATTTTTTGCAAATTTTGCCTTTTTTAAAGGAAGAAGCGGTGGTGGTATTCCACGACGTTTCCTGTCATATATTTGCAGGAGAAAAGCTGTGGACAAATTGTGCGTTACTCAGCACGATAAAAGGAAGAAAAATAATTCCAAACATTATACCATACAGCGATTTGTGGTTCGATATACCGTTGGCGTTCCCCAACATAGGAGCAATAAAATTAGAAGCTAAACAGCAACGGTTTGCTTTTGATTATTTTAACCTGCTTGTGTTGCCCTGGTATTATATGCCGAACGATGAACAAATAAGTCTGTTAAAAGCGTTTTTTAAAAAACACTATAATGATTTTTGCTGCAGCATATTTGAGAGAGCGGTATCCGAGCACACAAGGTTGCACACAAAACTGCAGAAAAAATCGGTTCTGCGGCGTATAATCGATGCCATAAGGAATTGATTGTGAAAAAAGGGGAAGCTTGCCCTGCTAAAGATCTGTTATTGGTAGCATCAAAAAAATCACACATTATCTTTCAAATTTAATCGGATGTTAATTTTTTTACATTACTGTAGATTTATGCGGAGGGAAACGTGACAGACGAAACCAAAAATAATGAGGATAATGGAAGCAGCGAAGACACGCCAAAAACCGACGCTTCCGGAGGCGGTGCAGCCGAGACTCCCGTTGTCGATGAGAATTCTGGCGATAAAGGGAGCAGCGGAGATGATTCATCAAAAATCGGTACCCCCAAAGACAGTGTAGCCGAAACTTCCGCTGTCAGTGAAGATTTAGACGATGATGATTTTGAAGAAGACGAACTTATAAAAGCTTCCTGTAATGAAGTTGAAAAGCAAATCACCGAGTTGATTGCAACCGGTCATATGTTTAAGGCGCACGTGATTGCCAAAAAAGCCTTTCAAAAACATTCGGATAACATAGGATTGGCCCAGGCGTACGCTCTCGTTTTGCTTAAAACCGGCGCGGTTAAAGAATCTCAGAATCTCATATATACCATTTTAGGAATCGTTCCCCAGAAAGATGAAGCAACAAATGCTATGGTTATCAGCATAGACGACCTTCTGACGAGCAAATTTCTCACCGAGGGGCGTGCCGATATAATCGCAAACATCGGTCACATATTCAATGAATCGTGGAAATATTCCAGAAGTTGCAGAGATCTCGAAATATCCCGGGAATTGTATATGGCTTCGTTCAAAAAAGAGAAAAAAACGAGGACCGGAATGCAGGCTGCCTGGCTTTCCTGGGTAACCGGGGAAGACGCCCAGGCGAAGCAGCTGTCGGCGGAGGTGCTGAAAATGTTACCTCCGTTCGGATTGGAGGCGTCTTTCAGCGAACTGATAGATTTGGCCGAAGCTCAGTTGTTGCTGGGACACGAGGATGACGCCTGTAAACTCTACGAAAAAGCGATGGAACAGAGTCAAAACGAGAATTACATTTCAATCGTGACGGCTCGGCAGCAATTATATTTTTTGAGGGAAGCCGGTTTTAAAGTTCCCAACCGAACATTTGAAATTTTGCTCCCTCCGACAATCGTCGTGTTTACCGGACACTCGATCGACCACCCGAGCTTCCAGGTTTCGTTATTTCCCCAGGAAATTGAGGCGGATGTAAAACACATTATCACGGAAAAACTGCGATCTATTAATGCAAAAATAGGATACAGCTCGGCTTCCTGCGGCGCCGATATTATATTCATGGAAGCGCTCCAGAGTCTGGGAGGAGAAGTTAACATTATTTTGCCGTTCGCGATATCCGATTTCGTCGAAACTAACATAAGACATGCCGGTCCCCGCTGGGAGAAGAGGTGTCAGAAAATTCTCCAGAGTGCGCACTCGGTCAGTTTTGCCTGCGAAGACCGCTATCTGGGCCACGACATGCTCTACAGGTTTGCAAACCACGTTATGCACGGAAGCGCGGTTATGCGCGGAAAATTTTTGACGACGGAACCTCATTTGATGGCGGTTTGGCACTCCAGAACCGATGCGATTCCCGGAGGTCCCGTTGATTTTATCGACAGATGGACAAATATCAGCACGCTTCACCTGATAGATCTGGACGAACTCGGCGATAACGGCGGCAATTGCGAAAAAATAGATCTTTCCCTGGTGCAACCTCAGAAATTTTCACTCACTTTTGATCCGTTCATATCAAAAACTCCGGAGCGTGTCATAAAATCCATGATGTTTTCCGATTTATCCGGATACAGCAAATTGCAGGACGAGCACATACCGTCGTTTCTTGATTTTCTCGAAAAACTCAGCAGCGCCATAGAAAAAATCGGACTTTCGCTGGAATCGCTGAACACCTGGGGGGACGCCGTGTTTGCCGTCGCCGACAGCGCGATGAAAATTGCGGATTTCGGTCTGAGATATTGTGATATCATCGAAAATCTCGGATTAAAATACCCGGAATTTCCGTTTCCGATCAGGGCAAGAATTTCGCTGCATTCCGGGCCGGTGTTTCTGGCGCAGGATCCGTTTATCAAAAAAGTGAATTTCTACGGAGGCCATATAAACAGAGCAGCCAGACTCGAGCCGGTTACGGCGATCGGACAGGTGTACGCCACGCAGCAATTTGTGTCCCTGCTCTATGGAGAAACCAACGACGAACGCAACGAATTCGTACAAAAAGGACTGAAATACTTCGAAAGATATGCCACCGAGTACGTCGGAGTAATCTCTCTGGCGAAAGGTTTCGGACAGCAGGAAGTTTACAATTTGCGCTGGAGATAGAGGAAAATTTTCTCGGCCGTCTTCTCTGCTTTTTTGAAACCGAGAAGATGCGAAACATTATTTATTTTCTCCCGGCTAACATTTGGCATATCCCCGAAATTATCGTCCAAAATTGACAGCGGAACTATTTCATCGTCATCGCTGCCGATGATTAAAATCGGACAATCGTGGCGGCACTCGTATTTTCTTTTCATGGATCGCAGATCAGCTGTCAGATCCGCGGCGACCACATTTTCCGGCATCGGTCCCTCGTAACCGCACATATTATGAAACGCCTGCAACGATTTCGCAGCGTTGATTTCATACATCTCTATCATGCGATCAATGTTTCGTTCGCGTATTTTTTTGGTTTCCTCCTCAACCCCGCAAAAATTCGTAAATCCCTGCAATCCGATGAGATAATCAAATTTGATATCGGAATTGTTCAATTTTTGGAATCCGACGGAATGACCGACGCCGATGCAGCGGCGATCCTTTGCGAAATTTTCACCAAAATACACCACGTCGCCGCTCAGCAACGGAGCGAGATTTCGCCAATATTCCCAGGTAAAACCAAACCCGTGACACAGTAAAAAAACAGGCTTCATAATTTTTGTACCCGAATTCTCATATAAATGTTAGCATAACATTATCTTTTGAGAAGCAAGAATTACGAAAAACACTTCTGCTTCATCGAAGGTCGCGGTACCGGGCCACACTTAATTAAACTCTTCCATGTGAATTTTTAGATGCTTTATTCTCATATTTATCATATCAATCAGAACTCCGTAATGATGATAAGAGTATGATCTCAAATACAGATCGGCATTTTGCTCTGCGTAGGATTCTATGAAGTTTTTAAAATCGTCCTCTAGTTTTTGCATTTTTTGCAAACGATCATCGTTTGTTTTGTCTTTCTCAATTTTCTTTTTGTAAAGTTCCAGAAATTGATCAAACGTTCTTTTTAGCTCTGTTTTTTGCTTTTCATATTGATCTTTATAATAAGAAGTTTCGTATTCGGCAAAAGTTTTCCCGGCCAATTCTCTGTCGCCGACAGTATTGGAATTAATTTGTAGGATCGGATATTGATGCTTTCCATTAATGACCGAATTACCGGGGTCATTTTTTAGAATTTCATTTAAAATGGGGGGCAATGTAGATCCAAAGTGATGTTTCGAAGCATTTTCAGAATCTGAATTGCCGATCTTTATGCTAATCCTGAGACTCAAAAGGATTAAAATAACCACAATTGCTATGAGTACTTTCTTCCACATCTTTAGATCCTTGATTTTGCGTTGTTTGTTCTGATTTTTTGGATATTGAGGGAGGGGGGCGCCATTAAGCGCCCCTGCGGCGTCAGATATTTATCTTTGTTCCGATCATAAATATGTTCCCTTTATTTTTCCCGGTGGACGATATCCCGCAGGCTTTACCGTAGGCTTGGGCTCGGGCGCAGCTGTCGCTTTTTATCCTGTCGTATTCGACGTAGACGCTCGCTCTTTTATCAAACGTGTATTCACCGGCAAGCGTAATTACGTCGGCGACGGATTTCTCGCTGTCGGAAAATTTTACCTTCGACGTAAAATAGCCGGCGGAAATCGCAAGTTTTGTATTGACCGCGTAGCTGAGTCCGACCGAGTACATTTTTCCGGTGTCGGCTCCCGGTTTCAGGCCGACTTCCGGATCGGAGAAAGTGTAATTTCTTTCTTTATCGAATGTCGCGATATCGGCCGTGGCGTGTCTTTTGGATCTCAGCGATTTTCCGTTGTCGGCATAGCCAAGCGCCAATTTAAAATCTCCGTAGCCGACGGTTGCTCCGACGTTCCAGGCTCTGACGTCATGCACCCGGATGCCCGGCACGCTGGTGTTTCCTTTTCCGACCCAACCGCACAGCGATATTTTCCCGTTGAGCGCCTTTGGATCGCCGAAATCGTAGGTAACGCCTCCGGTGACGATATTTGTCGAGTAGGCGGAACGCATCCCCGGAAAATTCGCCTTTTCCAAACTGATTTCCGGATTCTGCGGTTTCGGATGAAGCGTCTTGAACGGATTTGCGCTGCGGCTGTCCGGCGTAAATGATATGCCGAACGAAAAACCGGAGAAACTCGGGGAGGAATACGCTACTTTCGCGGCTTTATTGTCGTCAAAAGGAAAGCACATATCCACGAAAGAGCCCGCAGACTCATTGTAAAACAGCGAGAGATTTCTACTGGCAGCTCCGCCGTAGCCGACGAGGACGCTTCCCCCGTTTACAGTCATGGAATCAGCCGTTGTCGGAATGAATCCGATTTTTAACGCTCCGGCTGTTTCGGATTCCGCGAACAGGTGCGCCGTCCTCAGGATCGGGCTCCCCTGTTTCATTATTCCGGAATTGGCTTTCATGCCGACCTCGGCGCCGTAGCTGTACCGGTCATATTTGTTGAGGTATTTCAGAAAGATATCGCCCTCCAGCGCAAATACGCCGTTTTTGTTGTCGCCCTTTTCGTCTTGATCTACGGAAAGTGCAGTAAAATTCAGAGTGCCTCTGAAGCTGAACGGACAATCCGTTCCGCTTTTTTTCAACTCATCTGCCACCATTTCGTTCAGCAATTTTACTTCATTGTCCTGAACATTTGCGGCCGAGCAGAGGTCGACTCCCATCAACAACACCGGTAAAAACATTATTCTCTTCATTTTATATTTCCATATCAATTTACATTGAGTTATTTTAACTTATTTTCCATTTTTTTCAAAGCGATAACTGCCAGCACAATGCTCCCTGTGAAAAATTTCAGATCCGACGGCGCGAGACCGAGAGAGAGCGCAATACCCTGCACCTGCTGATACACAAGCGCACCCAGCAGCGGCGCCATCAACTGTCGATTCAGCGTAGCGTTGCCGATTATTGCTTCGCCGATCATCAGGCTGGCGAGTCCGTGGATCAAAATTCCGACTCCGATGCCCACGTCCATGTAGTTTTGCAGCTGAACAATGAGGCTTCCCGCAAGTCCGAACATGGCGCCGGCAATAAACAACCCGAAAACGGTATATTTTCCGATGCTGATTCTCTGTTGTTTGGCCAGGTTCGGATTTAATCCGACCGCCCGAAATCTCAGCCCGAAATCGGTGCGCAAAAATACGGCGAACGGAAGCACGCAACAGGCCAAAAGTGCGATGATTATCAGCATGTTGCGGCCGATATCCGAGTCGAACAATCCCCCGCAATCGAACAGCGCGAGGTTCGGCTTGCCCATGATGCGCAGATTTACGCTGTAGGCCATGGTGCTGAGGATAATTCCCGCCAGCATTGAATTGACACGGAATTTCAGATGTATGAGCGCCGTGCACATCCCCATCAGACCTGCGCAAATTATGCTGCAGGGAATCGCGACGGCCGGATGCATTCCGGACGACATGCAAACGGCGCACACAGCTCCGCCCAGCGGATAGGCGCCGTCAGCCGTCAGATCGGCGAAATCCAAAAAACGAAACGGGATCATTATGCCGTAGGCTATGATCGCCAGAATAAGACCCTGTTGCAGGCCGTTTATGACGAGATCAACAGACATTTTCTTCTCCCTCGTGCAGCAAACTTTGATCCTCAAATTTGTGGAACATTTCCAGCAAAAACGGAATCGTCAGGTTCGATTTTTCACGCCCCTTCATGTCAACGACAATACGACCTTTGTGCATCATAATCAAACGATCACCGTATTTTACCGCATCTTCCAGGTTATGGGTAATCATAATCGTCGTGAGTTCCTGCTCGCGAACGGATTTCACCGTGTACTCCATCAGCAAAATCTGCATTTTCGGATCCAGAGCCGACGTGTGCTCGTCCAGCAGCAGAATTTTGCCGCCGGAATTCAGCGCCATCAGAGTTGCGATGGTTTGCCGCTGGCCGCCGGATAAAACGCTCAGCGGTTGATCGATAAATTTTTCAAGCCCGATGTTCAGATCTTTAATTTTATCCCTGACGTCGTTTTTATGTCGCTTGTAGAAAGAAAAACGCGGAGTTTTCGTGCGACTCAGAGCGATGTTTTCCAGCATGGTCATGGCTGGAATCGTTCCCTTGTTCACATCCTGCACAACCTGAGACACGCCCCCGTTGCGCCTGACCTCCCCGGAATCGGCGGAATATTCCCCGCTGATGATTTTCAGCAGGGTCGATTTTCCGGATCCGTTTGCTCCGATAAGAACGCAAAATTCGCCTTTTTCCAGAGATAAATTTATCCCCTTCAACACCGGTTCAAAAATTCCGCTGAAGGATTTTTTGATTTCGCTTATTTTTAACATTTCGGTTCACTCCACAACTGTTGCGTTTTCCGGAATTTTAATCCCGAATTTTTCTGCCGATTTTTTATTCACGAAGCATCGATGATCCTCTATTTTCGGGAAAATCGGGGGCAGATCCTTTACGGAAACGCCTTCCAGCAATTTCGCGATGAGTTTTCCGGCGTTTTTCCCGACGGATTCATAATTTACCCCGAAGCTCGCGAGAGCCAACCCGTCGCGCACGGATTGTTCTTCTATGTTGAACACTGGAATATTCATTTTTCCCGCTTCGCCCGAGATAACCGGCAGAGCCGATTGCAGGCCGCTCGCGCCGACATAGATGAAATCCGCTTTTCCCTTCAGTTCCTGCATGCGCACGGGAATGTCGCGGATCTGATCCACGGGAACCGCAATCACCGACATTCCGAATTTTTCCGCTTCTTTGCGCATCATACCGATCAGTGCCGTATCATTGCTGTCGGAGGTGGAATACGGAAGGCCGATAGTTTTCGCCTGCGGTAAAATTGACCGAACGAACGTCAAAAGCGCGTTCAGGTTTTGCATATCGGAACTTCCCGTTATGTTGTCCGCGGACTCCGTTTCGACGTTTATCAATTTCGCGTCCACCGGGTCCGTAACGGCGTTATAAACCAGCGGAATATCTCGGATTTTTCCTTTTGCGAATTGCGCGATCGGAGTTCCGGTAATAACAATGACCTTCGGCCTGTGGTTTGCCACATTCGTAACCGTCTGCGGAATCAACGTGTGATCGAAGGCGATATCTGCGATTTCGTAGCGAATATTTTGAGATTCGGTGTAACCGCGTTTCTTCAGTTCCTTCTTGATTCCGTCTATCGCAGCCAGCAATGGCGGAATCTGTCCGTAATTTACGATCGCCACCAGTGGCGCTTCCTGTTTATTTTCTCTGTCGCATCCGCAGATAAGTGCTGCAGCTGCAATTGTTGCCGAGGATAATAGCTTTTTCATGTTTTTCTCCTTTTTCAAAGCTAATTCTAAAATTTTCACTCCTTCCCGTTTTTCGGAAAGTTAGCATTAATATTGTAAGTTAAAAAGAATTTTTATTTGCCCTGGCGGGCAAACGAAATAAAAAAGAAAAAAACAGAGCCGGATAGCAGGGCAGACTTCGAGCTTTCGCCCGAATTATCCGTTCCTAAACTGCTCACTGCCCTCTGCATTTCTAATATCCGCCCCTGATTATTCTTTATATATAACACAATATTATTTTTTGTCAACTCTTTTTATCTTTTTTCTCACTCCACAACCGTTGCGTTTTCCGGAATTTCAATTCCAAACTTTTCTGCCGATTTTTTATTCACGAAGCAGCGGTGATCCTCCGCTTTCGGAAAAATCGGCGGCAGATCCTTTACGGAAACGCCGTTCAGCAATTTCGCCGCCAATTTCCCGGCATTTCTTCCGACGGATTCATAATTTACGCCGAAACTTGCGAGAGCCAACCCGTCGCGCACGGATTGATCCTCCGAATCAAAAACCGGAATATTCATTTTTGCCGCCTCCGAAGCGATGGTCGGCATTGCCGCGTGCAGCCCGCTTGCACCGACATAGATAAAATCCG